>JBDTCQ010000274.1:0-4190 GCA_039923515.1 Dokdonella sp. | reverse complement strand
GTTTCGACGTGGCAGGCCTGGGTGTACGTTACGTTTGTGGTCCATGGGTTTGCCCGGCGCATGGTCCGATGGAGGGTCAGCCCATCGATGCGTACAGACTTCGTGCTGGATGTGCTGGAGCAGGCGCTTCATTCACGCCAATCCGAGCGTAACGGAGCCTTCATTCATTACAGCGACCGCGGCTCGCAATACGTGTCGATTCGTTACATCGAACGCTTGGCAGAAGCCGGCATTGAACCCTCCGTTGCCAACCGAAGCGACAGCTACGACAACGCGTTGGCCGACACCATCCAACGGCCTCTCCAAGACTGAGAGGATTCATCGGCGCGCACGCTGGAAAACCATGGCCGCCGTGGAGCTGGCAACACTGGAATGGGTGGCCTGGTTCAACACTCAACGTCTCCTCCGATCGATCGGCTATATCCCGTCGATAGAAGCCGAGGCAATTTACGTCCAGCAACGGGCCAGAACGGCAGTTGCAGAATCAGCGTGATTTAAAACAAACATCCTCCACGAAACCCGGGGCGATTCAATCGCGCAAAGCCCGTAGTAGACCAACCCAGCTGCCATTACCCTTGCCTTCCGGCGCTGGGCAGGAACCCTGCCGCTGAAGTGGCGTGCGCGAGCAAAGGCTGAGAGGCTTTCGCAGGAAAATGAGGCGCGAGTGAGTCCGCGTCCCGAACGGTGGAACTGATTGGCCACAATCCACAAGGGATTACACCAGGTTGCGCGCGACTGGACTTTCCACAGTCTGATCGTTGTTTACAGCCTATGACTGAACGGACCGTGATTTGGACCTGAAATTCGCTCAATGATTACCGGGAAGCCGACTGCCTGTGAAGGTCTGCTCGTGGCAGCTCTGCGGCGTTGAACTGAGAGTCGCTGTCCGACCCGATTCGGGCGTTAAGACGGGAAGTCCACTACCAACCAAAATGAATCAGTGGACCAAGCTGGTCAACGCGTCGAGGCGCTGTTGTTGAATCGCCAGAAAAAGAAAAACCCCGAATCATCGGGGCTTTTCTTGAATCCATATCAACACTATTAATCAAGTGCTCCTCAGAACGGAATTTCGTCATCCTCGAAATTGTCGTTCCGAGACGGAGCGGCCGCCTGACGCTGTGGTGCTTCCTGGGGGCCACGCGGGGCGCCACGCGCAGGGCGGTCATCGCCACGCTCACGATTGCCACCACCTCCGCCTCCGCCACCACCGCCGCCTTCATTGCCGCCAAGCATCTGCATTTCGTTGCCAATGATGTCGGTGCTGTAGCGCTGGATGCCTTCCTTGTCGGTGTACTTGTCGGTGCGGATCGAGCCTTCGATATACACCTGACGACCCTTCTTCAGGTATTCGCCGGCAATTTCAGCGAGACGACCGAACATCTTGACCCGATGCCACTCGGTGCGCTCCTGCTGCTCGCCGGTCTGCTTGTCTTTCCAGGATTCCGAGGTCGCCACGCTGAGCGTGCAGACGGCGCTTCCGCCCGCCGTGTATTTGACTTCGGGGTCTGCGCCGAGATTGCCCACCAGGATGACCTTGTTTACGCCCCTTGCCATTGCATCGCTCCTCTTTTTCGATTCGTAGCAGACTTGACCGCCGGCATTGGCGCATCCCGCAATCTCAGGGATTGCGACCGAACCTGCCGGATTCAGTATTCCATGATACATGTGAGCGGCATCCGCTTTGCCAGTCCGAGGCTGATCCGTTCGGTGGAAGGGCCTCTGGCCAACCACCAAGGGCTTGATGGCGCGATCTGCAGCCCGCCGCGGGCGATTTTCCGGGCCATTCAGCGTGAAAAACCTGCAGCGAGACGCATTTTCGCAGGCTTGAAGCTCGCGTATTCGGCGGCCCATGAATGGTTTTCCGCCCAAACCCGTTCCTCTGCGGCAGTCGAGCGCGCAAGCTCGTCGCAGCAACACCAGGAGTTTCAGTGTCCCGATCAACAATCCGCTGGATCATTGTCGCCGTTCTCGCCATCACCGCCTTCGGCCTTTGGCACAGCGGTCTGCTGGCTGAGCTCAATCTGCAAGGGCTCAAGGCACGCCAGGCATCCCTGGGTGCATGGGTCACTGCACATCACTGGATTGCCCTCGGTACATTCTTCGCCATCTATGTCGCCGTCACCGGCCTGTCCCTGCCCGGCGCGGCCATTCTGACTCTGGCTGCCGGCGCCTTGTTTGGCCTGCTTGAAGGAACCGTGCTGGTATCGTTCGCGAGTTCGATCGGCGCAACCCTGGCTTTTCTGGTTTCACGTTTTGTCCTGCGCGACAGCCTGCGGGCGAAGTACGGCCAGCGCCTGCGCGCGTTCGATGAAGGCATCGAGCGTGACGGCGCCTTTTATCTGTTCACGATGCGTCTGGTTCCGGCATTTCCGTTCTTTCTGGTCAACCTGCTTGCCGGCCTGACCGCGCTCAAGACCGGTGTGTTCTATCTGGTCAGCCAGATCGGCATGCTGCCGGGCACGATTGCGTTTGTTTACGCCGGCACCCAGTTGGCCGGGATCGACAGCCTTTCCGGAATTCTTTCCCCGGGCTTGATCGGCGCCTTCGTCCTCTTGGGCATCTTGCCGTTGTTGATGCGCTGGCTGACCCGTTGGATCCAGGCTCGCCGCGTCTACAAGGGCTTCAAGAAGCCACACCGCTTCGATTTCAATTTGATCGTGATCGGTGCCGGTTCTGCCGGTCTGGTCTCGGCCTATATCGCCGCCGCGGTAAAGGCCAAGGTCGCCTTGATCGAACGCCACAAGATGGGCGGCGATTGCCTCAACACGGGTTGCGTCCCGTCCAAGGCCTTGTTGCGCAGCGCACGACTGATGGCCGATGCGCGCAATTCAGAGCGCTACGGCATTGCCAAGGTCAATGCCGAAGTCGATTTTGCCGAGGTGATGCAACGCGTCCACGAGATCATCGCCAAGGTCGAGCCGCATGATTCGATCGAACGCTATACCGAACTCGGCGTCGAAGTGATCAAGGGCAATGCACGCATCATCTCGCCATGGGAAGTCGAGGTCGCTGGAAAGCGTCATACGGCGCGTAGTTTGATCATCGCGACCGGTGCTCAGGCCCGTGTGCCCGAAATCGCAGGCCTCGACTTGGTCGACTTCCGCACCTCGGATACCTTGTGGGAAATCCGCAAGTTGCCAAAGAAGCTGGTCATCATCGGCGGCGGCCCGATCGGATGCGAGCTGGCCCAGGCGTTCGCCCGCCTTGGTAGCAAGGTCACGATTGTCCAGAAGGATTCGCGTCTGCTGCCACGTGAAGATGCCGATGCCTCCAAGATCATCGAAGCGTGCTTCTCCGAAGAAGGCATCGAAGTGGTCACCGATTGCGAAGCGATCCGGGTCGAAGGCGACAAGACCGCCGGCAGCTTGATCGGCAAACGTGACGGCAATGAGGTGACATTCGAGTTCGATCGTCTGTTGCTGGCGCTCGGTCGCAAACCGAATGTCAGTGGCTTTGGCCTCGAGGAACTTGGCGTTGAAATCGACAAGCGCGGCACCGTGCAGACGGATGCCCTGCTGCGCACGAATTTCCCGAACATCCTTGTCGCCGGTGATGTCGCCGGCCCTTACCAGTTCACCCACGTCGCCTCGCATCAGGCGTGGTACGCCTCGGTCAATGCCCTGCTCGCGCCGTTCTGGAGCTTCAAGGTCGATTACCGGGTGATTCCCTGGGCCACCTTCACCGATCCCGAAGTTGCGCGCGTTGGCTTGTCCGAAGCGGAGGCGAAAACTCAGGGCATCGAGGTAGAGGTGACCCGATACGGCCTCGATGATCTCGATCGAGCGATTGCCGATTCCGCCGACTACGGCTACGTCAAAATCCTCACTCCGCCGGGCGAGGATAAAATCCTGGGCGCAACCATCGTCGGCGAGCATGCCGGCAATCTGCTCGCGGAATTTGTCCTCGCGATGAAACATGGCATCGGCCTGAACAAGCTGCTCGGTACGATCCACATCTATCCGACCATGAGCGAGGGTGCCAAGATGGCGGCCGGGGTCTGGAAGCGCGCGCATGCGCCGCAAGGCGCTTTGCGCATGGCCGGAAAATTCTTCGCATGGCGTAGGCGTTGATCCGATGCGCTGGATGGTGGTGGGACTTCTAATGCTGGTTTCCGTTGCCGTTTCAGGCGCGGAGGACATCGGTTTCGATCAAAGCCATGCGACCTGGAGCAAGCTGCTTTCCCGGCATGT
>JBDTCQ010000273.1:0-4968 GCA_039923515.1 Dokdonella sp. | reverse complement strand
CGCAGGCGATGCCGTTGGCGATGGTGCAGGCGAGGATATCCATGTCACGCCCTGCCCCTTGCACGTAGTGATTGGCCTGCACTTTCCTGACCAGGGCGATGCGATCGCGAACCACCGCCGCGCCCTCGAAATCAAGCTTGGCGCTGGCCCGCTCCATCTGTGCAATCAATTCATCGAGCAAGGCATTGCTCTTGCCTTCGAGAAACAGGATCGCGTGGCGTACGCTGGCCTGGTAATCCTCGATCGAGATCAGGTTCACGCAAGGCGCACTGCAGCGGCCGATCTGATATTGCAGGCAGGGCCGTGAGCGATTCTTGAAATAGCTGTCCTCGCAATTGCGGATGAGGAAGAGCTTCTGCAGCAGGTTCAGCGTTTCACGCACGGCGAGCGCGCTGGGATACGGCCCGAAATAACGACCGCCACCGGTGCGCGCGCCGCGATGGAAGGTCAGTCGCGGATAGTCGCCTGCGGTCAGATGGATGTAGGGATAACTCTTGTCGTCGCGCAGCAGGATGTTGTAGCGCGGGCGCAGACTCTTGATCAGTTGCGCTTCGAGCAGCAAGGCCTCGGCCTCGGTACGCGTCAGGGTGATTTCGATTTGCGTTATCTGGGCAACCATCGCGGCAATGCGCGGCTGCATGCTCGGCTTGAGGAAATAGCTGCCAACGCGCTTCTTCAGATTGCCGGCCTTGCCGACGTAGAGCAGATCGCCGGTCGCACCGAGCATGCGATAGACGCCCGGCGCGCTGCTCAGATTGGCGACAAAGGACTTGCCGTCGAATGGAAGATCAGCCTGCATGGCATCGATTGTCGCGTGGAACGCATGAATCGGGAACCGCTGGCGCGCCAAGCCCCCTACTTCCGCGAGAGAGCCCTTCAGGCCAGATGCTGTTTTGCAAAATCGCCGGAACGATTAAAAGCATCGCGGCTGAAGCCGCTCCCACGAAAATCATTCGCAAAGACAAGTCACCCGTGGGAGCGGCTTTAGCCGCGATGCTTTTCCGACAATCTGCGAATCGCAACACAACGCTGGACGATCACAGCAGGTCGCTCATGCGACCTTGATATGAAGGCTACTCGCCAATCGGCACGCGTTTGCCGACGCCACTGGCCAGATCGATGCGGACGATTTCGTGGGCATTGGTATTGGCAACCCAAAGCGCACCCGCCGCGATCGACAAGCCGCCGGGTTCGAGCAGGCGATAGTTGACGTTGAGTGCACGCACGGCGCCGCTCTTGAGGCTCAATGCCTTGATCTTGCCGTTGTAGCTGTCGGCAATGAAGACAATTCCGCGCGGATCCATCGCCACATCGAGCGGATTCTGCAAGCGTGCGCTTTCGCGATTGCCCGCCGCATCGCCGAATTCATACAGGCCGCTGCCGACCAGGGTGGTCACACGGCCATCGATCAGGCGCACCAGGCGGATCGCCGACGAGGCCGCATCGGCGATGATCAGTTGCAGGCCACTCGTGGTGATTCCAGCCGGCTGGGCGAAGCTGGCTTCGAGCGAAAGTCCATCCTGCAGGGCGAGCTTGCCGCTGCCGGCAAAAACATCGACGCGATCACGCGCCAGATCCAGCTCCCAGACCTGGTTCTGCGCGGTCGAAAGCACATACAGCTTGTCGGCGACCACGGCCAGATCGGATGGGTTTCCGATCGGCGTCTCGCTGGCCGGGGCATTGTGTGGCCGCAACCGGGCCGCTTCGCCCGTGCCGAGTACGGTATCCATCTCGCCATTGGCGAGCCGCACGCGGCGGACGGCGTGGTTGCCGCGATCGGCGATGTAGAGGAACTCATCACGCAGGGCCAGACCTTGTGGATCGGCAAGGCCGCACTCTTCGTTGCGACCATCCCAGTAACCACGATCGCCGGAGCCGAACTGACGCACGATGCGGCCATCGTGGTTGCATTCGAGGACGCGATGATGACCGCTGTCAGCCACATACAAACGGGTATCAGTGGCCAGCAGCTTGCCAGGAAACAGCAGCGGCTGGCGCGGCTCCGGTCTCGAGGCCGGGACAGATGACTCGTATTCGCGCAGGTCGCGCTCGGCCGCCTCGTCAAGCAGTTGGGCGATGCGTTCGTCGAGATCCTGACGACGGCCTTCGCCGGGAACCACCGCCGCCACCAGGCCTTCGGCATCAATCAAGACCACACTGGGCCAGGCGTCGATTTGGTAGCGTTGCCAGAGATCCATGCCAGGATCGCTGGCAACCGGATGGCGGATACCGAGGCGATTGACCGCCTTGAGCACCGCACTCGCATCGCGCTGGCCCGGATATTTCGGGCAATGGATGCCGAATACGCTCAGGCCGTCGTTGTAGCGGCTCTCCAGCCAGGCAAGATCGGGCAGCAGGTTCCAGCAATTGACGTTGTCATAGCTGAAAAACCAGAGAAGGACGACGCGACCGCGCAACGCCGACAGCATCGGCGCCTCGCTCGCATTCACCCAATCCAGCGAAGCCGGAAACTCGGGTGCGGGTGAACGGACATCCATGCATTTCCCCTTTGGATTCTTGCAACCATGCAGCGCAGTCGATTCAGCCAGTCATGCGCCGAACCATCGCCATGATGCCATCACGGGACAGGTCAAGTGCGCGCTGGAAGTCGCTGGTTCCGCCATAGTAAGGGTCAGGCAGTTCAGCAGGATCGGAAATGCCGACGAACGGCAGAAACAAGGCAACCTGATCCCGCTCATCGGGCGCGGCCCTGGCCAGCAAGGCGCGCAGATTGACGTTGTCCATCACCAGCAGATGGTCAAAACGCGTGAAATCGGCCGCGCAGACCTGACGCGCGCGATGACCGCTCAAGTCGTAGCCGTTGCTCTCGGCGATCGCGATCGAACGCGGATCGGCGCGCTTGCCAATGTGATAATCCTCGGTGCCGGCTGATTCGACGTCGATATCAAGCCCGGCCCGCGCGAACTCCTTGCGCGCAACCGCCTCGACCGTTGGCGAGCGACAAATGTTGCCCATGCACACGAACAGGATCTTCATGGCGCCGCCGGCCGGGCAAGGATCTGCTCGACGCGAGCCAGATCAGCGGGCGTATCGACACCAGCCGGGAACGGCTCGGGCGCAATGGCGACGACGATCGCATGGCCGTGCTCCAGTGCACGCAACTGTTCGAGCGATTCGGCGATTTCCAGCGGTGTGCGTGGCAAGGCAGCGAGCGTGCCGAGGAATCCGGCGCGATAGGCGTAGATGCCGATATGGCGCAGGAAAGGAATCCCCGTTGGTAGCGATTCGCGATCCGACATGAAGGCTTCACGCGGCCACGGGATGGGTGCCCGGCTGAAATAGAGCGCGTGATTCGCCGCATCACACACGAGCTTGACGCAGTTCGGATCGAACAATTCCTCGGCCGATTGCAGCGGCGTCGCCAACGTCGCCATCGGGCAGGCGCTGTCTGCGAGAGCCATGGCCACGGCGCGGATGCCACTGGCTGGCGCGAGTGGCTCGTCGCCCTGCAGATTGACGACAATGGTGGCCTTGTCCCAGCCGCGCATTTCAGCAAGCTCGGCAAGGCGATCAGTGCCTGAGGCGTGGTCAGGGCGGGTCAACACGACATGCACCCCGCTGCCATCGAGCGCATCAACGATGCGTTGATCGTCGGTGGCGACGATGACTTCACGCGCACCCGCAAGCAAGGCACGGCGCGCCACGTGTACGATCATCGGCACGCCGGCAATCGGCAACAGTGGCTTGCCCGGCAGGCGTGTTGAACCATGGCGGGCGGGGATGGCGACGACGAAATCGTTGTTGGAATCCATCCCGCGATAATGGCTGAACCGAGTCCATCCGACCAGTCCGAGCGCGGCAGTCGAAATGACGTGTCGATGTACAATGCGCCACCCTACGGTGTTGGCCTCCTCCTGACGTGAATGTCCCGACCAGCGTGTCGTCCGCGCTTCCACCGCGCGCCGCATTGCTGATGGCGGCAAGTGCATCGCTGTTCGGCCTGATGGCCATTTCCATACGCTTCGCCTCCGAGCAACAACACCCGTTCGAGATCGCCTTTTTCCGTTGCTTGTTTGGCGCCCTGTTTGCCCTGCCCTTGCTGCGCGTGCATGGCCTCGAAATCCTGCGCACGCGCCGTCTCGGCTTCTATCTGGCCCGCTGCGCCGTCGGCATGGTGTCGATGCTGTGCAGTTTCTGGGCTCTCGTGCATTTGCCGCTGGCGCAGGCGGTTGCCCTGTCCTATTCGACGCCGCTGTTCGTCACCATTGGTGCTGTACTCGCACTCGGCGAAGTAGTGCGCATGCGTCGCTGGAGCGCCGTGATCATCGGCTTTATCGGGGTGATCGTGATCGTTCGTCCAACCGCCGCCGATTTCAGCACCGCGGCCCTGGTTGCCCTGTTCGCGGCGGCAGCCAGCGGCATGGTCACGATCAGCATCAAGTACCTGTCGCGCACCGATCCGCCCGATCGCATCATCTTGCTGACCACCCTGCTCTGGGTACCGCTGAGCCTGCCCGCCGCGCTGACCGTGTGGAAATGGCCTGAGGCAAATATCTGGCCGTGGCTGATCCTGTCCGGCGCACTCGGCACCGGCGGCCACTATTGCTGGACGCGTGCGCTGAAGATGGCCGAAGCCTCGGCGCTGGCACCGTTGAGCTATCTCCAATTGCTCGTGGTCGGATTTCTGGCCTGGGTGATTTTCGATGAAGACGTTGATCGCTACACGGTCATCGGCGCGTCCATCGTGATCTGCGCCAGCCTGTACATCGCCCGCCGCGAAGCGCGCGTGGCCAAGGAAGCGGTGCTCGGCAAGTCCAAGCCGCAGCTTTGATCAAGGGACAGCCCTCGCGCCAGGCCAGGTAGTGTAGGAGCCCGCTTCAGCCGCGATGCTTTTTGTCACGGCACGAGAAGGGCATCGCGGCTGAAGCCGGCTCCTACAAGGAACGCCGCGTTTGAGATCCCTCTCCGCTACCGCGGAAATCACGCGATATCGTGGAACGGACATCG
>JBDTCQ010000272.1:0-6988 GCA_039923515.1 Dokdonella sp. | reverse complement strand
TTGCGTTGCCATGGCCGGGCCGGCCTGGGAGCGCGAGTCGATGCCGCTTTATCGGAATGATGCGGCGCGCGTGCTCGCGATCGAACTCGCGCCGACCATGCTTGCGACTGATATCAAGCCGAGCCGGCTGGAGCGTGCACGCTACAAGCTCAACGACATCCTCGAGCAAAGTCGCGACATGCAGACGGCCTTGATTGGCTATTCGGGTGACGCGTTTGTGGCCGCGCCCTTGACCGACGACGTGAATACCGTGCGCAACCTGATCGATGCACTCGATCCCGCTGTCATGCCGGTGGTCGGCAATGCCACCGAGCGTGCGATCAGCCGGGCTCAGAAGCTGGTTACCCAGGCGGGGCTCGATCGGGGTGAGCTGATCCTGCTTGCCGACAGTGTCAGCGACGCCGCGATCGCCGCAGCACGCAAGGCGCATTCGGACGGTCTGACCATCTCGGTTCTCGGCATCGGCAGCAACACCGGTGCGCCGGTTCCGTTGCCACAAGGTGGCTTTTTGCAGGACGCAAATGGAAACATCGTGCTGCCGCGACTGGAAGAGTCTGCATTGCGCGCGCTCGCTGCCGCGGGTGGTGGGCGCTATGCCACCCTGACCAGCGACCGCAGTGATCTCAATTCACTGTTGTCGAACGATGCCATGCAGGCGCAATCGAAGCAGGGTAGTGAGAACCAGGCGCTGAGTGAACGCTTCCGTGATCGCGGGCCTTGGTTCGTTCTGCTGATGTTGCCTCTGGCCCTGTTCGGATTCCGTCGTGGCTGGTTGATGGTGTTTGCCCTGGCTTTGATCACCCCATCAGCACCCGTGCAGGCCTTCGAGTTCTCCGACCTCTGGCTACGTGCCGACCAGCAAGCCGCACGCGCGCTCGCCGCAGGCGACGCGAAACGTGCGCAGGCGCTGGCGCAAGATCCCGCCTTGCGCGGTAGCGCGGCCTATCGCGCTGAGGACTATTCGGCAGCCAGTGAAGATTGGGCACAGAGCACGGGAGCCGATGCGCTCTACAACCAGGGCAATGCGCTGGCCAAGGCCGGCAAATACGAAGAAGCGATCAGCGCCTACCAGCAAGCTCTCGACATTGATCCGAAGCTCGATGACGCGCAGGCCAACAAGAGCGCGGTTGAGGAATGGCTCAAGCGCCAGCAATCCGACAAGGACAAGAATCAGCAGAACAACGACAAGCAGAAATCCGACCAGAAAGACAAAAAGGATGAGTCGAAGGACGGCCAGCAACAGGACAAGCAAAATCAGGATCAGGGCAAGGATGATCAGCAAAAGTCGCAGGATCAGAAAAATGGCGACCCGTCCGAGCAGAAGGATCCGCAGCAGGGCGATTCGAAAAAGGACGAGCAGAATCCATCGAAGCAGGAAAAAGGCGAGCAGCCGAAGGATTCGAAGCCCGAGTCTGGCAACGACGACAAGAATCCGGTCGATGCCCAAAAGAGCGAGGCCGGGGCGGCGAAAGACCAGCAGCAAAAAGATGCGCAACAGAAGCAATTGACCAGCGAGATCGACAAGGCGCTGGATGAGAAAAAGGATGGCGACAAGCCAAAAGCGGCGGTCGTCAGCCCTGAAGAAGCCGCCGCACAAGAACAGCAACAAGCCTTGCAACAGTGGCTGCAGCGCATTCCGGACGATCCCGGCGGCCTGCTGCGACGCAAGTTCCAGCTCGAATACGATCGTCGCCAGCGCGGCGAAGGTGGTGGTGGATGAAACGTACCAATGTATTGATTTTTCTCCTTATCGCTGGCCTGCTGTGGTCGGTGGGCGCCAGTGCGGCGGTGCGCGCCTGGCTGGATCGCAGCAGCATGCAACTGGGCGAAACGGTCACCTTGAATGTCGAGTCGGATGACAGTACGGCTGCTGAGCCGGACTTCGGCGCCTTGCTCGGCGATTTCAATTCGCTCGGCACGCAATCCAGCCGTCAGATCAGCATGACCAATGGATCGACCAGTGCGAAGACGGTATGGGCGGTCGGACTCGAACCCAAACATGCCGGCAGCCTGACCATCCCGGCGTTCACGATTGGGGGCCAGAGCAGCGATCCATTGAATTTGACTGTGTTGCCCGCGCCGCTTGGTGCGCAAGGCAAGCCCGGAGATACCGTCTTCGTCGAGGTCAGTGCGGATCCGTTGAATCCGTATGTGCAGCAACAGGTCCGTTACACCGTGAAGCTCTACTACGCAGTCAATCTCAGCGACGGCTCGCTGGACGAGCCAGCGGCGGGGAACGCGGTCGTGCAGAAGCTCGGGCGCGACAAGCAATACAACGCGACCTTGCATGGGCAGGCCTACCACGTACTTGAGCGCAACTACGCGCTGACTCCGGAACAGAGCGGCACCCTGACGATGCCGGCGCTGAATTTCCGCGGCAGTGCGGCCGATAATTCCGATCCGACCGGATTCTTCCGGCGTGGACGCAGCGTAAGCGCACGCTCGGATTCGTTGCAGCTCGATGTGCGTGCGAAACCGGCCAGCTGGGGGACTGCGCCATGGTTGCCGGCGGCATCACTGACACTCAGCGACGAAAGTGAGCTGCCAACTGAAATCAAGGTCGGCGAGCCGCTGACCCGCACGCTCAAGCTGCGCGCCCAAGGGCTCGGATTCGAGCAGCTGCCCGAACTTGAACTCAAGGCACCCGCGGGGGCCGAGGTCTATCCGGACAAGCCGGATACGCGAACCCGTGATGACGGTAGCTGGCTGTATGGAGAGCGCACGCGCAAGTTCGCGATCGTACCGACCCAGCCCGGAACGCTGACTCTGCCGGCCGTCCAAGTGCAATGGTGGAACACGACGACCGACCAGATCGAGACCGCAAGTCTGCCGCCGCGTGAGATCAGCGTGATGGGTGCTGCGCTGGCGTCATCGCCTGCTGCTCCAATCGGCACATCGGCATTGCCCTCGGCATCACCCACGCTGGCTGCACCCACGGCCGTCATTTATCCATCGGCTGGCAGCGAAGCGGATCTACGCTTCTGGCGATGGGTGGCCTTGTTGCTCGGCACGTTGTGGCTGCTCACCGTGGCACTGTGGTGGCGTTCGCGCCAGGTGACGCGTGCGATGCCAGCTGCCAGTTCGCAGTCGGCGCAGGCGCCTGCACGCAGCGTTTTCCTGCGCGCCTGCTCGATGGGCGATCTGACCGGGGCTGAGCGTGCACTGGTTTCGTGGGCGCGCAGTGAAAAAGCCGGCATCCTCAATCTTGGCGGATTGTCCTCGGCACTTGATGACCCCGTTCAGCGCGAGGTGCTCGATGAACTGCAGCGCATGCGCTATGCCGGTGCCAGCGCGGAAGGGTTGGGTGCGCGCCTTACCCGCGCATTTCGCGGAGGCATTGCCTGGACCAAGCCCGTCGCTGATGCGGCGCAATCCTCCCCACTGCCGCCGCTTTATCCGACCCGACACTGATATCGGAGTCAAGTCTGCGGTTTCGCCATATCGGAGCATGCGGCACACTAGGCGATGTTGATCACTTCGCACGGTGGCTGGACCAATGAGTTGTTTTCGAGCAATCCGATTTTCGCGGTGCGGGGTGTCGACTCGTTATTGCAGTGACCTCGCATGAGCGCGCGCAAGCCGATGCCCCTGCATACGAAGATGTTGATCGGTTTCGTCGTGGGCCTGGTTGGCGGTTTGATCGTGCACTGGTCAAACGGCGGTCATGCCGAATGGGTGCAGTGGTTGATGACCTGGATCACGCAGCCGATCGGCAAGGTCTTCCTGCGCCTTCTGTTCATGCTGGTGATCCCGTTGCTGTTCTCGGCGTTGGTGGTCGGCATTGCCGAGATGGGCGATATCCGATCACTCGGACGGGTCGGCTGGAAGACCCTGGCCTATACCGTGATCGTGTCATCGATCGCGGTCGTCATCGGCATCACCCTGGTCAATCTGTTCAAGCCAGGTGCCGGCGTCGATCCCGCAGTCGCCCAGCAGCTTCTCAGCGAAGCCAGCGCGAGCGCGCAAAAGATCGTCGCCAGCAGCACGATGCAGGGCTCGGGTATCGATCTGGTACTCAACATCGTGCCGACCAACATCATCCGCGCGGCCGCGGACAACGACATTCTGGCCGTGATGTTCTTCGCGATGATGTTTGGTGTTGGCATCGTCATGACCAAGTCGCCGCTGGCCGTGAAGACCAAGGAAGTCATCGAAGGCATGTTCGAGATCTCGATGACCCTGATCCACCTGGTCATCCGCTTTGCGCCGTATGCCGTCGCCTGCCTGGTCTTCAATCTGGCTGCGGCGTTTGGCTGGGATCTGCTGGCCAAGCTGGCTGGCTATGTCGGTGTCGCTCTGCTCGCGATGGCGATTCATTTCTTCATCGTCTACTCGGTCAGCGTGCGCTGGTTTGGTGGCATGTCGCCGCTCTTTTTTTTCCGCGGCGCCCAAGAGGCGATCGTGATGGCATTCTCGACCGCATCGAGCAACGCAACCTTGCCAACCGCCTTGATGGTGGCCGAAGAGGAATTGAAGTTGCCGAAGCGGATCTCGCGCTTCGTGCTGACCGTCGGTGCGACCGCGAACCAGAACGGCACGGCTTTGTTCGAGGGCGTCACCGTGCTGTTCCTGGCCCAGTTCTTCAATGTCGACCTGAGTCTGACCCAGCAGATCGTGGTCATGCTGGTGTGTATCCTCGGTGGCATTGGCACTGCCGGCGTACCGGCCGGTTCGATGCCGGTGGTGGCGATGATCTGCGGCATGGTCGGCGTGCCACCGGAAGGCATCGGCTTGATCCTCGGTGTCGATCGATTCCTCGACATGTGCCGGACCACACTCAATGTAACCGGCGATCTGGCTGCTGCCGTGGTCGTTTCGTACGGCTTCGAAGAAGCTGAAGTTCCGCTCGAGAAAGGCTGAGGTTGATCCGACATGGCCATCGAAATGCGGCGCAATCAGCGAAGCATGTGTTGGCTGAAGTGGATTACCTGCGTGCTGCTTGGACTGGCCGCGCTGCCCGCGCTGGCAACCGGATTGCCCTGGGAGATCTGGGAATCACCGGCCCGGCTTGCCCAACTCGATTACGCCGATCTGGTGATCGAGCAGTCCAGCCATTGCCCGCAAGGCTGTCGCTACGATCGCAGCAATGCGGGTCCGGAAGATCCGCTTGCTAATCCGACCCCGCTGCGCTGGCTGTATCGTGAGGGTGACGAGGTTGTGCTTTTTGATGAGCGTGGCCCCGGTGCGTTGACGCGGATCTGGATGACAACCGGCTATGGGGTTTCGACCTGCATCGATCCATCCATCCGCGTTCGTTTCTACTTCGACGGCGCTGTCGTGCCGACGATCGACCTGCCGCTGGCCGCCTTGTTCGATGGCAGTGAGCCTCCGTTTACGCCCCCGCTGGTTGCCGAACGGCTGGACTCCAGTGGCGGCTTCGTCAGTCGTGTACCAATGGCCTACGCGCAATCGCTGCGTATCAGCCTGAGCGGTGCCGACAATGGGCTCAATCTCTGCACCGGCAACAATGAGAAATTGCTCTGGTACCAGTTCAACGCGCATCGTTTGCCATCCGATCGTGCGCTGGCGAGCTTTTCCACGGGCGAGGATTTTGCTGCGTGGCGCAGCTTCCTCACTCACGCCGGTGATGATCCCTGGGCCGGCATGCTCGCGCCACAGGCGTTCAATGATGTGCTTGTGCCGGGCTCGGCGCTGTCGCTCGGCAGTCGAACTGGAGCAGGCTGGCTGCGTGGAATTCGTCTGCAGGTTCCAGTCAACCAACGGGCTGGCGTGCGCTTGCGCATTGCGATTGATGACGGGATCGCAGTCGACATGCCACTGGCTGATTTCTTCGCCAACTCGGCCGAATCGATGCTGCCGACGAAGAATCTCTTTTTCGGCGAAGACTCGGCAGGCACGTTGTTCTCATGGTGGCCGATGCCTTACGTTCAAGCTGTGTCGATCGAATTGGTTGCGGAATCGAGTTTGCTTGCGCCTGTGGCGATCAGCGGCAGCCTCGTATTCGACAACGCGCCGGTGTCAAATGATGCGGGTCGATTTCACGCCGCACTCGCCGACAACTGCGTCGCCAACGGGGACATTGAATTGCTCAACGAGCGCGGCGCGGGGAAGGTTGTTGGATTCGCTGCGCGCTATCACGCCGACGGCCTGAGTAGTCGCGCCTACCTTGAAGGCGATGAACGCGCCGTGCTCGATGATGCGATCACGCCAGCGTGGTACGGCACCGGCGTTGAGGATTTCTTCGATGCCGGTTTCTACTTCGACCAAAGCGAATTCTCCTCACCATTCGCTGGCGCCAGCGAAGTCGACCCGGATGGTCACGGCGTGACATCCGCGTATCGCATCTTCGCCACGGATCCGATCGTCTATACACGTTCGATCCGCTGGACCCAGGAGGCCGGCCTTTCGCCCGTGCTGCCGACGCCGATGTGCGCACGCCGGGTGGTCTATCGCTACCATCGCGAGCAACCCCTGATGGTCAGTCATGGGCGATTTGAAGTTGGCGATGTCGTTCAGCGGCAAGCACACGAATGGCAGACCTCGCCTGGGGCCGTATGTGCTGTCGAATCCGGTCAGTATTCCGATGAGCCACCGAGCAGCCGCGTTGCCATGAATTGCCGTTTCGGAAGCGGTTACACGCGCTTTGCCTTCAGGCCGTCGGAAGTGCTGGGGCCGCTGCGTCTGCGCCGGACATTTGATGCGGCTTACGGGGATCCCGGTCGATTGGCAGCAGAGGCTGCGGCCGAGGTGCGCGTGAATGGTGTCAAGGTCGGAGTGTTTCCACCGGCCCGCGCGGATCGGGACCGGCGTTGGCAGGAGCAGGAAATCCTGCTGGCGGAAATTCCGCAGGCAGACGAACTTCAATTTGTCATCTCTCCACTCTTAGATGGGCATGCAGATGCTTTCGGCGAGTCGGCCTGGGAACTTCTCGGCGGTTGGGTTGATAGCATCTTTTCCGCCACCTTCGATGGTCCCGAGGCAAGGTTGCGCGTGCAATGAAGGACAGTCCCCACGCGGCGACGATCCA
>JBDTCQ010000271.1:0-6880 GCA_039923515.1 Dokdonella sp. | reverse complement strand
GATCTTCGGCTTGCCGAAACTGATGCCGATATCCTCGGCGTGCGCGGCTTCCTCGATGACGCGACCGGCGTGCAGAAGCGCCTTTGACGGGATGCAGCCCACATTGAGGCAGACGCCGCCGAGCGTGGCGTAGCGTTCGATCAGCACGGTGTCCTGGCCGAGATCAGCCGCGCGGAAAGCGGCGGTGTATCCGCCCGGACCCGAACCAAGCACAACAACCTGGCATTCGATATCAGCCTTGCCTCCACTCGCAGGTGCCGCTTTCGGCGCCGGCACATCAGACTTCATCGGTGCAGCTTTTGGTACTTCTTTCTTTTCGGATTCGGCGACTTTCAGCGCGGGTGCCGCGGCCGTGGCTGGCTTTTCGACCGCAGCAGCTGTTTCCAGCAGCGCAACAACCGTGCCTTCACTCGCCGTGTCACCAAGCTTGACCTTCACTTCCTTGACGACACCATCCTCGGGTGATGGCACCTCCATGGTCGCCTTGTCCGATTCCAGGGTGACGATGCCCTGGTTCTTGCGAACCGAGTCGCCCACTTTCACCAGTACTTCGATGATTGGAATGCCAGCGCTGCCGCCGATATCGGGAACCTTGATCTCGATCACATCTGCCATCTCAGTTTCTCCGGTTCAAAGCAGCACGCGGCGCATATCTGCCAGCACCTGGCCGAGGTAAGCGGTGAAGCGCGCAGCCGAGGCGCCGTCGATGACGCGATGGTCGTAGCTCATGCTCATAGGCAGGATCAAACGCGGCTTGAACTTCTCACCATTCCAGACCGGCTTCATTGCTGATTTCGAGACGCCGAGGATGGCCACTTCGGGTGCGTTGACGATCGGTGTGAATGCGGTGCCGCCGATGCCGCCGAGGCTGGAGATCGAGAAGCAGCCACCGGACATGTCAGCCGGGCCGAGCTTGCCGTCACGCGCCTTCTTTGCCAGTTCGCCGGATTCCTGGGCGATCTCGATCACGCCCTTCTTGTCGGCATCGCGGATGACTGGAACGACGAGGCCATTCGGTGTATCAGCGGCAAAACCAATGTGGAAATATTTCTTGAGAATCAGGTTCTCGCCGCTGGCATCGAGCGAGGCATTGAAATCAGGATATTTTTTCAACGCGGCGACCACAGCCTTGACCAGGAAAGCGAGCATGGTCAGCTTGATGCCGGCCTTCTCGTTCTCCTTGTTCAGATTGATGCGCAGCGCTTCGAGGTCGGTGATGTCGGCGTCGTCGAACTGGGTGACGTGCGGAATCATGACCCAGTTGCGAGCGAGGTTGGCACCTGAGATTTTCTTGATCTTCGAGCGTGCTTTCGATTCGATCTCGCCGAACTTGGTGAAGTCGACCTGTGGCCATGGCAACAGATCCAGTCCACCACCGCCACCTGAGGCTGCACGCGCTGGGCCTCCACCGGCCAGCGCTTGCTTGACGTACTGCTGCACGTCCTCACGCGTGATGCGGCCATTGCGCTCGCTGCCGCTCACCTGGAACAGATCGACACCCAACTGGCGCGCGAACAGGCGCACGGCCGGACTCGCGTGTGGAACCTTGCCGGGCATGATCGTATCGACGCCATAGGCGATTGGCGGCGTTTGTGTGGCCGGGCTTGCAGTATCCAGATCAGGCACGAGCGCAGCGGTTTCGAGTTCGCTCAGACGCATCGGCTTGCTGGTATCAATGATGGCTTTTGGCGCAGGTGCTGGCTCGGATTGGGGCGGAGCAGCGGCCTTTTCAGCGGCTGCGGATTTCGGCGCGGCTTCGGTAGTGCCTTCGGCTTCAATGATCGCGACGACGGTTCCTTCGCCAATTTCATCGCCGAGTTTGACCCTGACTTCCTTGACCACGCCGGCCACCGAGGAAGGCACTTCCATCGTTGCCTTGTCCGACTCCAGGGTGACCAGTCCCTGATCCTTCTTTACCGAGTCGCCGGGCTTGACCAGCACTTCGATGACCGGGATGCCGGTGTAGTTGCCGATGTCGGGGACTTTCACTTCATGACTGGCCATCAGACTGCTCCGGGCTGAAAACGATGCGGATCGCGAACGACCATTCTCGCCTCTATCGGCGATTCCGCCAACCGCCGATGACCACGCGCCAGTCGATCCGGTGCGCGTTGACCACTCAGCGACTGCGTGGATCGCTCCAGAACACCGATTCATCGGAACGCCGCCCATGGAAATCCGCGCAGCGTCCGTCGCCGCGTCCGGTCATGCCACCGTCCGGCGCACACAGGCGTTTTCCGCTTTCGTCATAGAGGATGCTTGGCTGATCGCAGCAACTCGGCGGAACGTAGTAAACCGTCTGCCCTTGATAGCGATAGCGCAGGATGCGATGTGGCGGGTTGGCGACCGGCTCCGCCGTGAATCGGGCAACCAGTTGATCGAGCCAGGCTGCCGTGGCCGGCGGCTTGGCCGCGCAGGCAACCGGGCCGGCGAGGAGCAGGACGAGCAGCGTGGACACGAGCGTTGCGCGATTCATGAGGGGCTCCGGGCGGGCAGTCGCGTGAGTGTAATTGCAAGCGCCTGCCGTTGCTCTGAACGCACCGTGCTCGTTTGGCGAGTCGGATCCAGGATGGTATGCCCCATGAAAAACGGCAGGCGGGATTTCTCCACACCTGCCGCTTGCTTTTGCAATCCCGCCAAACCGATGCCGCTTCAGGGCGTAGCCGGCGCCGTGTCAAAACCATCCTTGAAGATCCGGTCGACGACGTCGCTGCCTTGCAGGAGGAACGGCAGGTCGACAAGGTACGGCGCAATGCCATTGCGAAACAGGACCCAACCTCCGGGTGTATTCACGCACTCGCTGTCCCCTTCGGGAACCGGCGACGGGCACTTGCGCCGTGCAATTCCACCGGCCGAGGTGAAAGGCTGGCCGAGGATTGATACGGGTGGCGTGAACACGCGATCGGCCGGAACAGGCCCCTTCAATTGCCAGTCAATCCAGTATGTGCCGGCCCCGAGCACGAGGGGCGGAATCGCCACGAGCAAATCCTTTACCCGCCGATCGGAATTGCTGAAGGTCGTTGCACCGAATGATTCCGCGGTGCGCCAGGCACTGGGCGTCGAGGAGACCAGATTGTTGCTGACCGTGCCATCGAACAGCTTCGTGCTGCCGAAAGCATCCGGCAATCCCTGCCAGATGATGACCCGCGCGTCGGTGAAAGCGGCATCGCCGGAGCCGGTCTGATAGGCGAACAGCGTCGCACCGTCGATGGTCCAGAAGTGGCCCGCTGGCACACTGAAGTCGTCAGCGAGCCGATAGTCCGGGCCCGCCGCGATTCCCAATGCGGTCGCGCCGCTATAGGTCACGTCCTGGGCGAGGCTGACATCACCGCTTGGCAGATGCGCGCCAGGATGGGTCACGATCGGCCCGTTGCTGTAGAGCTGGGTAGCGCCGGCCGCCGAGGCGATCAGGGAACCGCCGAGGCAACACAGCAGGGCGGCGAGACTTTGACTCTTCATGCGAGATTTCCTCTGTGCGGGCGCTTGCTGACGCGTCCAGGGTGCCGGGTCAGCCGACCATCCAGACCGGTCGGGGCCGGATGGTCAAACTCCAAGTTTAACGCGTGGACGCCAGTAGCGGTGTCCCGCGCTTCACCATCACGAACTCTTAACGCGTGCGCGGGCTAGCCTGGCAGCGGGCGCGGCCATGCCCCAGTGGCCCGCTTACTGCTTGATGTCCTGCGGAGCAGGCGTGGAGGGAGTCTTGCGGCGTTGCTGCAGGGCCATGGCCTTGAGCGCATTGAGGGCTTCATTGAGGGCGTAGTCGGTGGGCGCGCTGGCCTTTGCCTTCGCCTCCGCCCCGGACTTGCCAGCCGGCGTCTCCGCGTCGCCCTTCAGGTGATTGCGCAGGTCGCGCTCGCTGACCCGGCCGAAGGTATCGGCTTCGTTCTCGCTCAGGGCCAGATCGGCCAGTTCGATATCCGGCTGGATTCCCGCAGCCTGGATCGATACGCCGCTGGGCGTGTAATAGCGCGCCGTGGTCAGCTTGAGCGCGTGGCGGTCGTCGAGATTGAGCACGGTTTGCACCGAGCCCTTGCCGAAGCTGCGCCTTCCCATGAGCAGGGCGCGGTGGTTGTCCTTGAGCGCACCCGCGACAATCTCGGCGGCCGAGGCAGTGCCGCGATCGATCAGGACGACCAGGGATGCGCCTTCCAGGGCATCGCCGGGAGTTGCCCGGAATGCCATTTCGGCTTCGCGGATGCGTCCGCGCGTGGTCACGATGCCGCCGGCATCCAGGAGCAGGTCGCTGACTTCGACAGCGGCATTCAGCAGGCCACCCGGATTGCTGCGCAGATCAAGCACGGCGCCAATCAGGGGTTTGCCATTTTCCTTTTGCAGATAGGCGATGCGCTTGCGCAGTTCGCTGCCGGTCTCGGCCTGGAACTGGGACACGCGCAGATAGGCGTAACCCGGCTCCAGCAGGCGTCCGCGCACGCTGGCGACCCGGATGATCTCGCGCTTGAGCTTGAATTCCTGGGGTTCACGTGAGCCTTCGCGCAGGATCGACAGAGTGACCTCGGAGCCGGCAACACCGCGCAGCATGTCGACCGCATCCCCGAGGTTGTCGGCCTGCACCGGCACGTTGTCGATACGCAGGATGGTGTCGCCGGCCTTGATTCCGGCGCGTTCGGCCGGGGTCTCGTCGATGGGCGCAATCACGCGCAGGAATCCATCCACCGTGGTTACCTCAAGACCGAGGCCGGCGTAGCTGCCGGAGGTGTCCTCGTTGAGCTGGTCGAGTTCGTCGGCTTCCAGATACTCGCTATGCGGATCAAGCCCGACCAGCATGCCCTTGATTGCGCTGAGCATGAGCTGGTGGTCATCAACCGGCTCGACATAGGCCTGCTTGATCAGGCTCATCACCGCGGTGAAGCGGCGCACGTCATCAAGGTTGATCTCTGCGCCCGCTTTTGGCGCGACCGTGGCCGGTTGCGGCGGGATGGCGTCCTGCACATCAATGGCGCTGTCGTCGTCATCGACGGGCTCGGCAGTCGCCGGCGGATCCGCTGCCACAACGTGTGTACACAGCGCGAGAACGCCAGCCAGGATCAAGCGAAAACGGAATCGGGAAGCCATCAGGGAAAACCTCAGGGGAGCGCGCGGATGATAGCGCGAGTGCCAGTCAGCGAAGCCAGGATTTCGGATTGAGCGGCTTGCCCTTGAGCCGCAGCTCGAAATACAGGGCCGCGGCCTTTTGGCCGCCGCTGTTGCCGCTGGTGGCGATCGTTTCGCCCGCGGCGACCCAGTCACCCGCTTCCTTGCGCAGCGAATCGTTGTAGCCGTAAAGGCTCATGTAGCCATCGCCGTGATCGAGGATCAGGAGCATGCCGTAGCCCTTGAGCCAGTCTGCATAGGCCACGCGGCCCCCGGCGATGGCATGCACCGGGCTGCCGCTGGGCGCACTGATCAACACACCGGAAAGAGTTCGCCCACTGTCATCCTGGGCGCCGAAACCTGTCTGGATGCGGCCGGCGGCGGGCATCGGCAGACGCCCACGCAGGCTCGCGAATGGCTCAGCGCCGCTGGGTTTTTCGGGAATGTCGGCGAATACGTCGCGCAGCTTTTCGAGCAGGTCGAGCAGACCCTTCTCGTCCTTGGCCATCACCGCGAGGCGGGCCTGCTGATCCTTCATTTGGCCATCGAGCTGGTCGAGCAGGAGGGCGCGTTCGTCACGCTGGGTCTGCAATGTGGTCACGTCGAGTTCGCGTTGCTTGCGCGTCGCTGTCAGCTCGAGGCGCTTGGCCTCGATCTGCTCCTGAACCTCGGCGAGTTGGCCGAGATCGGTCATCAAACCATCGATGCGATCAACACGGGCGCGCTGGAAATAGCGGTGATAGGCGAGCACGCGCGCAATCGAGCCGACATCGTCCTGTTGCAGCAGCAGCTTGAGCTCTTCGCTGCGACCGAGCGCATAGGCTGAGCGCAGCAGGACGGCCAGAGCCTCGCGCTGCTTGCGAAGTTTTCCGGCCAGGGCCTCGCGACGCTGGTCGAGACTGTCGAGTTCGCCGGTCTGCGCGTTCAGTTGCGCATCGATCGCCTGCACCTCGCGCGCAGCGGTGGCGATCGCGGTTTCCTGCTTGCGCAACGCGGCGGTCGCCTCGTCGCGCTCGCCGCGCGCGCTGCGCAGTTCGTCGGTGAGCGCGCGGATGTGGCCGCGAACCTGGTCGAGCTTTTGCTGGGCTTCTTTCTCGCTGGCATCACGGGCCGGGTCGCCCGTGCCGGCGCGGGCAAACGTCGCCACGACCAGCAAGGCGCAAAGAGCCAGGCGCCAAGCCATGATCAGGCGCTGAGTTCGACGAGGTTGCGACCGCTCATCTCGGTCGGCTGCGCGATGCCCATCAGGGCCAGCACCGTCGGTGCGAGATCGCGCAAGGCGCCCGTGTGGACGTTAGCCGAGCGCCCGACATAGACCAGTGGAACCGGGCCAACCGTGTGCTGGGTATGCGGGATGCCGTTGTCATCGAGCATTTGTTCGAGATTGCCATGATCGGCGGTGACCAGCATTTCGCCGCCACTGTCGCGGATCGCCGCGGTGATTCGCCCGAGGGCGACATCGATTGCTTCGGCGGCCTTGATCGCCGCGCTTTCAATGCCGCTGTGGCCGACCATGTCGGCATTGGCAATGTTGCAGACGATGAAATCAAAGTGCTGCGCGCGGATTTCCGCAACCAGTCGATCGGTCAGTTCGGGCAGGCTCATTTCCGGCTGCAGATCATAGGTGGCCACTTTCGGACTCGGCACGAGGATGCGCTGCTCACCGGCAAATGGCTCCTCACGACCTCCGGAAAAGAAAAACGTCACATGCGCATATTTTTCGGTCTCGGCGATGCGCAGTTGCTTGAGGCCTTGCGCAGCGATGAGCTCGCCCAGCGTGTCGTGC
>JBDTCQ010000270.1:0-4854 GCA_039923515.1 Dokdonella sp. | reverse complement strand
CCGATCCATACTGGGCGCGATCGCGCGTGCTCGAATACCTGAGCCAGGTGCGCGACAAGCTGCCCGAGGGTGTCAGTCCGGCGCTGGGTCCGGACGCGACCGGGGTCGGCTGGATTTACGAATACGCACTGGTCGATCGCAGCGGCAAGCACGATCTCGGCGAGCTGCGCGCGCTGCAGGATTGGTTCCTGCGCTATCGCTTGAAGACCGTGCCCGATGTCGCCGAAGTCGCCAGCATCGGCGGCATGGTTGCGGCCTGGCAGGTGATCGTCGATCCGCAGGCGCTGGCCGCGCGCAACCTGACGGTGATCCAGGTAGAGAATGCCATCCGCGATGCCAATGGCGCCAGCGGCGGTTCGGTGATCGAACAGGGCGAGGCCGAGCTGATGGTGCGCAGTGTCGGCTACCTCGGCAGCGTGAGCGATTTCGAATCCATTCCGTTGACCACAGGAAGCAATGGCGTGCCGGTGCTGCTCGGCGATGTCGCCCAAATTCGTCGTGGGCCAACCCTGCGCCGCGGTATCGCCGAACTCGATGGCGAGGGCGAAGTAGCCGGTGGCGTCGTCGTATTGCGATCGGGCAAGAATGCGCTGGCTGCGATTGCGGCGGTGAAGGCACGGTTGCAGGAGTTGAAAGCCAGCCTGCCGGAAGGCGTCGAAGTCGTGACAACCTACGATCGTTCCGAGTTGATCACAGCGGCGGTCGACAATCTGCGCACCAAGTTGATCGAGGAATTCCTCATCGTCGCCCTGGTCTGCGCCCTGTTCCTATGGCATCTGCGTTCCTCGCTGGTCGCCGTGATCACCTTGCCGCTCGGTGTACTCGCTGCCTTTATCGTCATGCATTACCAAGGCATCAGCGCAAACCTGATGTCGCTCGGCGGTATCGCCATCGCAATCGGGGCCATGGTCGATGCCGCAGTTGTGATGATCGAGAACACGCACAAGCACATCGAGCGCTGGAATCTGGCCCATCCGGATCGACGTCTCGTCGGTGAGGAACGCTGGGAGCTGGTTGGCAAATCCGTCGGCGAAGTCGGCCCGGCTTTGTTTTTCAGCCTGCTCGTGATCACGCTGTCATTCCTGCCGGTGTTTGCACTCGGTGCGCAGGAAGGTCGTCTGTTCAAGCCGCTGGCCTTCACCAAGACTTGGTCGATGGCTGCGGCGGCCGGTTTGTCAGTGACCTTGATTCCGGTCCTGATCGGCTATCTGGTGCGCGGACGAATCCGTGCCGAGCACGAAAATCCGTTGAACCGGATTGTCAGCGCGGCGTATCGCCCGCTGCTCGGCTGGGTATTGCATTCGCCGCGCTCAGTCCTGCTCGCCGCCGCGCTTGTGCTGGCCTCGGCGATCCTGCCATGGAGTCAACTCGGCAGTGAGTTCATGCCGCCACTTGATGAAGGCAGCTTGTTGTACATGCCGAGCGCCTTGCCGGGCTTGTCGGCGGGCAAGGCCTCGCAGTTGTTGCAGCAGACTGATCGCATGATAAAGAGTGTGCCCGAAGTCGCCCACGTTTTCGGCAAGGCTGGCCGGGCCGATTCAGCGACTGATCCGGCGCCGCTGACCATGTTCGAGACGACGATCACGTTCAAGCCACGCGACCAATGGCGCGCGGGCATGACCATCGACAAATTGAAGAATGAACTCGATGCCGCCGTCCAGGTACCGGGTCTGACCAACTTGTTTGTCCAGCCGATCCGCAATCGCATCGATATGCTCGCGACCGGCATCAAGAGTCCGATCGGGATCAAGGTGCTCGGTCCCGATACGAAGCAGCTTGAACACCTTGCAGCAAAAATCGAAGCGATCGTACGCGACGTTCCAGGCGTGACTTCGGCGGTGGCCGACCGCGCCGCCGGTGGGCGCTATGTCGATATCAACATCCGTCGTGATGCCGCTGCGCGCTATGGCCTGACCCAGGCACGGTTGCAGTCGCTGATCGCGACCGTCGTCGGCGGCGCACCGATTGGCCAGACCATCGAGGGCCTCGAACGCTACCCGATCGTGTTGCGCTACCCGCGTGCGCAACGCGATTCACTGGCAGCGCTGCGCGAATTGCCGATCGTCGCCGACAACGGCAACCAGATCAGCCTGGGCCAGGTCGCCGACATCAGTATGGCGGCAGGGCCGCCGATGCTGAAAAGCGAAAATGGCCAGTTGGCGACCTATGTTTACGTCGACACCAGCAACAGCGATCTACTCGCCCAGGTCGAGGCGATCCAGCAAGCGGTTGCAGGAGGCATCGATTTGCCAATTGGCTACACGCTCGACTGGTCGGGCCAGTACGAATACCTCCAGCATGCGATGGAGCGGTTGCGCCTGGTCGTGCCGGCGACGCTGGCGCTGGTGTTCCTGCTGATTTATCTGATCTTCCATCGTGCCGCCGACGCCGCGATCATCATGCTGAGTCTGCCGCTGGCCCTGGTCGGAGGTCTGTGGCTGGTCTGGTTGCTCGGCCACTCGATTTCAGTCGCGACCATGATTGGATTCATTGCATTGGCCGGCGTCGCCGCCGAGTTTGGCGTGATCATGATGCTGACCCTGCGACAATCCTGGCGGCATCGCTGCGAACTTGATTCGCGCGCCGATGCCGCAGCGCTTGATGAGGCAATCCATGAAGGTTCGTTGCTGCGCGTGCGACCGAAGGCGATGACGGTAGCGGTGATCCTTGCCGGACTTCTGCCGATCCTGCTTGGAAGCGGTGCGGGTTCGGAAGTCATGCAACGAATCGCTGCGCCAATGGTCGGTGGCATGCTGACCGCACCGCTGCTGTCGATGCTGGTGATCCCGGCGGCGTTTCGTCTGCTGATTCGGCGTGAGCTGCAGACGCGCGACGCGGGCACGTGATCCGCGCAAACAGTGCGCGTTCTGCCTAAGTCGTGAAAATCGTTTACGCTAGTCAGCTCGTATTAGGGAGCAATGTAATGAATTCACCCAACCACCTGACTGCCCTGTTCACCACATCCAAGGGGCCGATCCGGGTCAACCTGTTTGCCGACAAGACCCCGATCACGGTGGCGAACTTCGTCAACCTCGTCCAGCGCGGCTATTACAACGGTTTGAGCTTCCATCGCGTGATTCCCGATTTCATGATCCAGGGCGGCTGTCCGAGTGGCAGCGGCACCGGTGGTCCGGGCTATCGCTTCGAGGACGAGATCGTACCCAGCCTCAAGCACAACGCCGGTGGCGTGTTGTCGATGGCCAATGCAGGCCCCGGCACCAATGGCAGCCAGTTCTTCATCACCCATGTGGCCACCCCGTGGCTCGACGGCAAGCACACCGTGTTTGGCATGGTCGACGGTCCGGCTGATCAGAAAGTGGTCGACGCGATCCGCGGCGGCGACACGATCGAGTCGATCACGATTGAAGGAGATACCAGTGCCGTGTTCGAGGCGGCCAAGCCACAGCTTGAAAAGTGGAACGCGGTGCTCGACGCGGCCTGAGTCGATCTCTCGTGGGAGGGACTTCAGTCCCGGTGCCTTTGATTTGCGGCAGCGCCTGCGTGCTCGGCAACAGCTCCTGCGTTACTTACCTCCTGCATCCGTGCAGTCGTCCTGCATTGCAGGCATCCATGCCATCCATGGCAATAAGCATCGCCCCCAAGAGGGGACAAGCGACTGAAGCCGCTCCCGCGAAAAGCCGTTTCACGAGGAAGCGGCTTTGCCGGACGCTGCATTTGTCCGGCGGAATCTCCTTGTTACATTTCGACTTTCTGCTCGCGCACCGGGATTGGCACATTGCACAGGTCGATCTTGCCCGCTGGATGGATGTACCAGTCGTCGCTGCGGTTGCGGCGTGATTCGATCAAGGCAGTGAAAGTTGGCGTATCAGTGCGCAGGATTTCGAGGCGGCTGCGTTCGGCTGGTGCAACATCGGCGGCGAGGCGTACCGACTTGATCGGCAGTTTCACTTGATCCTTCTCGTAGAAGCCGGCTGCGCCGGTGCCGCGCGGCAGGGCTGCAAGCAGTTCCATGCCCTTGACGACCCGCCCGACCGTGGCGATGTTGCGATCAAGCTGACGTGGCGCGTGACCGATCACGACATACAACTCCGCCCCGCTGCCTGATTCGGGTTCATTGTCGCGACCCGCACCGACCATGCCGTAGCAATGCGCGAGCCATGCCTCGCCCGTTTTCGGATTGCGTGCGGCCGGAAACCCGTTCGAGAAGCCGACTTCGGGCGCATAAAGATCGCCATCGGGCAATACGGTGAACGCAAGATCCTTGCTCGGACGGCTGAACTCCGCAGCCAGGGTCTTCATGGCCTCGCCCAGCGATCGTGCAGCCTTGGCGTCTTCAGCATTCGGATCACCCCATTGGGTGACGAAATTGTCCTGCACGCGCAGGATCGCGAGGCCGTCGAAATATTTTTGTTTGACCAGGGTGCGGATATTGGCCGCATGCAGCGGGGCGAACGCCTCGGCCAGTTCAATGACGACGCGCCCGCCTGGCAACTCCATGTACACGGTGTTTTCGGCATCGAGTGCTCGCCAGTCGGTCCCCTTGGACGTATCGATAACCTGCTGCATGGTCGGCTTCTTCGCTGGCCCATCGGCTGCCGAGGTGAAGCCGCTCATGACCAGTCCAATCCCCATGGCCACGGCCAGAGACAAGCGGCTCATTGATTTGCACCTGCGCAAAAGCGCGGCATGGGTTTCGCAAGCCGGGTTCCGGCGAGGGCTGGCGAGCGTGAGGTGCCTGGCGTTCGATCCGGTCGTTGTGACTTCGCTGCTCATGCTGCCCTCGATTTGGTGGCTGAAACGCCAAGCCTAACCGTTCCGTGAAAATTCGAACTGCATGACTTCCGGCCCGTTCACTAGTATTAAGTCAATACTATGATCCATTCAACGCTATGG
>JBDTCQ010000269.1:0-3012 GCA_039923515.1 Dokdonella sp. | reverse complement strand
CCTGAATCCGCGTCGAATGTGAGAAGAATAGCGCCACTGTCGGAAACCTTCAGCGACATGAGACTTTGCCCCTTGTAGGTTTCCGGCGCGGGCAAACCTGCCTCGGCATTCGTGGCCGGCATGCGACCGTTGCTCATATAGAACTCGGAAATCGCCAGACGCGCTCCGGAAACCGCCGTGAAATCATTGGCGATCGCAGACAATGCCCGCTCCTCGTCGAGCGTCCGCTCGCGAAGCTGCCTGCCCTGCTCAAGCCTGCCCTGCTGCTCTGCTTCCGCTGAAGCGCGCGAACGCGCTTCGCCGGCATCGCGCCAGGAATAGAACGCGAACAAGGCCGCGATCACCCCGATAAATGCCGCGACGACGGTAATCAGGGCGTGGCGCATGCACGTCTCGTTGTCGGCAAGATGACTCGGTCCTCTCTCATCAATCAGAATGCGTTGATGCCGGTGACTTCGCGACCCACCACGAGCTGGTGAACGGTTTCCGTCCCCTCGTAGGTAATCACGGATTCGAGATTCAGCGCATGCCGGATCGGGCAGTGCTCGGTGGTGATGCCGGCGCCGCCAAGGATGTCACGTGCTTCGCGAGCGATATCGATGGCCATGCGGCAGTTGTTCCACTTGGCCAACGAGACCTGGGTCGGCTGCATGGTGCCGGCATCCTTGAGCCGACCAAGTTGCAGGGACAGCAACTGCGCCATGGTGATGCGTCGGGCCATGTCGGCCAGTTTGAGCTGAACCGCCTGGCGCGAGGCAATCGGTTGGTTGAACAGGATGCGGTTCTTGGAGTATTCGAGCACTTCGGTGAAACAGGCGATAGCGGCACCGATCGGGCCCCAGGTGATGCCGTAGCGGGCCTGGGTCAGGCAACCGAGCGGGCCCTTGAGCCCCTTCACGTTCGGCAGGCGGTTGGCTTCGGGTACGCGCACGTTGTCGAAGAACAAGGCCGAGGTGACCGAGGCGCGCAGACTCATCTTCTTGTGGATCTCCTGGGCCGAGAAGCCCGGAAAATCCTTCTCGATGACAAAGCCCTGGATGCCTTCATCAGTCATCGCCCAAACGATGGCGATGTCGGCCAGATTGCCATTGGTGATCCACATCTTGGAGCCGTTGATGATCCAGTCGGCACCGTCCTTTTTCGCATGGGTCTTCATGTTGCCGGGATCGGAGCCGCCTTGCGGCTCGGTGAGGCCGAAGCAGCCGATGACCTGGCCGGCGGCCATATCCGGCAGCCAGCGGCGACGCTGGTCTTCGGTGCCGTAGGCGTAGATCGGATACATGCACAGCGAAGATTGCACCGAGGCGAAGCTGCGGATGCCCGAGTCACCGCGCTCGAGTTCCTGGCAGATCAGGCCGTAACTGACGCTGTTCATGCCGGCGCCACCGTACTCAACCGGCAAGCTCGATCCGAGCAGACCAAGTGCGGCCATCTCCGGGATCAGATCTTTGGGAAACACGCCCTTGTCGAAACAGTCGCCGATGATAGGAATCACGCGCTCATCGGTGAAACGGGCAACCGTATCCTGCACGGCTTGCTCTTCTTCCGTAAGCAGGGAGCGCACGTCGTAAAGGTCAACAGGATTGAGGGGTGTGGCAGCCATGGCAGGATTCCGGTGGGGTCGGCAAAGCGGTCTATTGTAAACGTCGGCGACGATTGCTGACACCACAGCGGTTTCTTTTGTGCTTGGCGATGGCCGCGTCGCCGCCTATCCTGAGTGCCCGCCAGCATTTGATAGCCCATGCGCGTCCCCGTTCTCGCCTATCACGCGATCAATATTTCCGGCAACGACTATGCCAGCAACGACCATGTGGCCTTCGCCGCCGATCTGCGCCTGATCGATAATCTCGGCTTGCGCATCGTGCCCTTGCAATGGGTGGTCGAACAGGTCACCGGCATTGCCGATCGCGATCTGACCCATTGTGTGGCTCTGACTTGCGACGACGGATCGGCTTTGGATTTCCTCGATCTCGAATATCCGGATCACGGCCTGCAACGCAGTCTGTACAACTGCATGCTCGATTTCATCGCTGAACGCGGCGCTGCCGCACAGCCCGACCTGCATCTGACCTCTTTCGTGATTGCCTCGACGCAGGCGCGCCTGCAAATGGATCACAGCTCGCTGTTCGGCCGTGGCTGGATGGGCGACGACTGGTGGAAGCAAGCCATCGACTCCGGATTGTTCGCCATCGAAAACCACAGTTGGGACCACAATCACCCTTGCCTGCCCTCGCCGGGTATTGACGGCATGCCACGCGGATCCTTCCTCGACGTCAACAACTTCGCGCGGGCCGATGCCGAAATCGCCGTCGCCACGCGCTTCATCAACGAGCACATCGCTCCACAGCAGACCAGGATCTTCTGTTATCCGTTCGGTCACGTCCCGGACTATCTTCGCGACGAATACTTTCCGCAATTCACACATGCACACGGCATGCTGGCGGCCGTGGGAGATGGCGCAACACCCGTGACCAACGAATCCAATCGGTGGAATCTGCCGCGCTATATCTGTGGCTGGCACTGGAAGTCATCCGAGGCTCTGCGCGCGATTTTGCAAGCCTGCTGATGGCCGCAATACTCCCGCTTGAATTGGAGCCAAGGCATCGGGCCTAAAGGCCTCTCCTACAACGGCTATGGGCATTCTTGCCACCGATACGGCGCGCCCTGTGTTCGGTTTCGGCCGCTAACAATTCTGTAGGAAGCGGCTTCAGCCGCTTTTTCACATGACAGCAACCGCATCGATCCTGAAAGCCTGCTCTCATCAAACAATCCGTAACTTGCCGATTGTCAGGGTGCGCAGCCACCGCCTCATTTCCTTCTCCCTCGGGAGAAGGTGCCGCCGGCGGATGAGGGTTCGCGCAAGCGTGGAATCTGCGCTCCTGACGTACCCTCATCCGGCCGTTGGCCAGCTTCTCCCGAGGGGAGAAGGAAAAACTACAGCCTCGGCCTGTAAATCCATGCACCCTCATCGCAGTCTCATGTTTGCTGCGCGACAGCGCGCCACAGAAGATG
>JBDTCQ010000268.1:0-4319 GCA_039923515.1 Dokdonella sp. | reverse complement strand
ATCGCAAGTCGGATGCCTATTACGTGGAGCGTGGGGCGCGCAAGGCGCGTAGGGCGGATTCTTCTGAGGAAGTGTCGGATTCGCCGGTGAGCGCTTTGAGTGGGGCGCACTCGTGAGTTCGCCGGTGATTTCTGCTGCCGTCGTGGGAGCGATTTCAGTTGCCATGCAGTTTTCGACTTCGCTGGTTTGCGCTTCTTCGTCGCGCGGCATCCCGACAATGGGTGCGCTTGTATTTTCGTGGGAGCGACTTGAGTCGCGATGCTCGGTCTTTTTACGCTCCTACGTCGCGCGGCATCCCTGCCGCGCTCCGAAGGAGCGTAAAGAAAACTACCAAAGCCCTGCTGGCGCAGACACGACGAAAGACCCGGTTTCAAGTATGAAAAAACGAGAGAGACGAGTCAAATGACTCTCGCCGAACTCAGTCTCAAGCGTCCCGTTACGGCGGTGATGTTCTTTGTCTCGATGACGGTGATTGGTCTGCTCGCTGCATTCCGTCTGCCGCTGGAATACATGCCCGACATCGAGGCGCCGTTCCTGCTGATCACTCTTCCGTATCCGGGATCCACGCCGGGGGAGATCGAGCGCACGATCACGCGGCCGGTTGAGGAAGCGCTGTCGACGCTGACTGATATCCAGGACATGCAATCCGTGTCCGCGGCAGACAACGGCCAGTTGTTTCTTCAGTTCAAGTGGGGTCAGAACGTCGCGACCAAGGCGGTCGAAGCGCGTGACAAGATCGATGCCATCCGGACCGATCTGCCGGAGGATCTGCAACGCTATTTTGTCCTCAAGTTCGCAACCTCGGACATGCCCGTCTTGCAGTTGCGGGTATCCAGCGATGGGGACCTGTCCAATTCGTACGAGTTGCTTGATCGCAAGCTCAAGCGTCCACTGGAACGCCTGCCCGGTGTGGCCAAGGTGTCGATTGAAGGGGTTGCACCGCCCGAGGTGCAGATCGAATTGTCATCTGATCGATTGAGCGCGCACAACGTCAGTTTGAACGACCTCGCCAAGGTCTTGCGGGATGCCAACTTCTCCACCTCGGCTGGACAAATCCACGACGGAGGAATGCGCTACCGGGTGCAGCCGCTAGGGGAGTGGCGTTCGCTCGATGAGATTCGCAATCTCGTCCTCGATGAGCGTGGACTGCGTCTGGGCGACATTGCCGATGTGCAGCTGCGTCCGGCGGTACTCGATTACGAACGTCGTCTCGACCAGCGTCCGGCGGTTGCGGTCGATATCAGCCGCGAGCGCAGCGCAAACCTGGTCGAGGTGGGGCGTGCGGTGCTGGCTGAAGTGGAAAAAATATCACGCGAGCCTGATATGAAAGGACTCAGTCTGTATTTCCTGCAGAACCAGGCCAAGGGCGTCACCGATTCGCTGCGCGAACTCGGCAAGGCGGGTATCGAGGGCACGATTTTGTCGGTGCTCGTATTGTTTTTCTTCCTGCGCGACTGGCGTGCGACGGCGATGGTTTCGCTGGCGATTCCAATCTGCTTCGTGATGACGCTCGGTTGCATGTATTTTGTCGGCATCAGCCTCAACATCCTGTCGATGATGGGCCTTCTGCTGGCAGTCGGCATGCTGGTCGACAATGCCGTGGTCGCGGTGGAAAGCATCTATCAGTATCGCGAGCGCTATCCCGACAAACCGTGGTACAGCGCAGTGGAAGGCACGCGCTCGGTCGGCACGGCGATCACGGCAGGAACGCTGACCAGCATCATCGTTTTCCTGCCGAACATGTTTGGCGAGCCGACGCCGATTGCGATCTACCTGACTCAGGTTGCGGTATCAATGGCGATTGCGCATGTCGCGTCATGGCTGGTTGCCATCAGCCTGATACCGATGCTGGCATCGAAGCTGCCGCCACCCAAGTTCATCGGCAAGGAAAATGCGATTACCCGATTGCAGCATCGCTATGGTCGCTTTGTCGAGTGGACCCTGGCCCATCGTCGCAAGACGATGTTGGGGCTGCTGGCCTTGCTGTTGATCAGCATCATTCCGATGACGCAGACCAAGTCGGACATGTTCCCGTCAGGTGAGACGAGAGAGCTTCACCTGAACTACGAGCTCAATGGCAATTACCGCTTGCCGCAGCTTGAGCAGTCGGTTGGCCAGGTTGAGGAATACCTTGCCAAGCACAAGGCAGAGTTCGAGATTCGCAACATCTATAGCTACTTCAACGAGAGCGGCAATGCCTCGACAAATATCCTGCTGACCGATGATGTCGATGCCAAGCGCAAGGCAAGCGAAATCATGGATGACATCCGCAAGGGCTTGCCCAAGCTTGCAATCGGCAAAGTGAGCTTTGATCGCAACGGCGGCAACGATGACGGGATCAAGCTGTCGCTGATTGGCGACTCCAACGAAACCCTGCACGAGCAGTCGGCCAGCGTGATTGCGTTGCTCAGTCGCATCCCCGGACTCCACGGTGTTCGGCTTGACGAAGGGGCGCAAAATCGAGAAGTGGCCGTGCATGTCGATCGCGAGCGCGCGCGCAATTATGGCTTTGGTGCGAGTGATGTGGCGCAGTACGTGTCGATTGCCCTGCGCGGTGCCCAGCTCAAGGATTTTCGACGAGGCGACACGCAGATACCGACGTGGATGCGCTTTCAGAACGCCGATGCGCAGAGCATCAACGACTTGTCAGATTACAAGTTGCGTGCGCCCGATGGCAGCCAGGTGCCGCTGATGAGCATGGTCGATTTGCAGACCCAGGATGCCGCATCCAGCATCCGTCGACAGAACCGCCAGACCGCGTTGCCGATCCAGATCAATCTCGACAGCAAGACCACACCTGACGAAGCCCGCGAACGCATCAAGAATGCAATGGACAAGGTTTCTCTGCCGGCCGGCTATGGCTGGACCTTCGGCACCTCATTCCGCAATGCCGATGAAACCGGCCAGCGCATGGTCTTCAATTTGCTGATTGCGCTGCTGCTGGTCTATGTCGTCATGTGCGCGATGTTCGAATCGTTGATTTTTCCGGCGGCGATCATGACCACCTTCGTGTTCTCTATCTTTGGTGTGTACTGGTTGTTCTGGATCACCAGCACGACGTTCTCGTTCATGGCCATGATCGGGATATTGATTTTGATGGGCGTGGTCGTGAACAACGGCATTGTCATGCTCATGCACATCAACCAGTTGCGTCATGAAGGTGTGCTGCGCACAGCCGCCCTGGTCCAGGGCAGCAAGGATCGATTGCGACCGGTTCTGATGACGATGGGAACGGCGATCCTCGCCATGGTTCCGCTCTGCATCGGCACGGTCCAGGTTGGCGGTGATGGGCCTCCGTACTTTCCAATGGCTCGCGCGATTGTGGGTGGCTTGATGTTCTCGACCATCGTGACCTTGATGGCGTTGCCGGCGATTTATTCGTTGCTGGATGATGCGCGCGGGTGGATTCGGAATGTGGCTCGGGATGGACGGGCGGGTAGGGTTTTGCGGGAGGGGCCGGTGGCTTCCTGATTCCTGCCTTTTGTTATTCTGTGTTTTCGTTTCGGCGTCTGCCGGAACGCGGGGTTCCTGATGGATTTTGCTGGGTGATTTTTGTGGGGGTGACTTCAGTCGCTTGTCCCCTCTTGGGGGCGATGCTTGGCTTTTTACGCTCCTTCGTCGCGCGGCATCCATGCCGGTTTTTCACTCGCCTCCGGCGAGCGAGTCACTTCTCTTTGCGTGGCCAAAGAGAAGTAACCAAGAGAAAGGTCACCCCGATGCAGCGGTCTCCGGGCATCCTGCCCTCCGACTGCGCAACGCGACTCCGGGGGTTCGCCGACAGTCCATCCGTGGACTGACGTGGAACTGGGCGCGATCCCTCGCGCCCACCCTGCGGGCTATCCCTCCGCCACGTTGCCGCTGCATAGGGGCCCCATTCACTGCGCATCGTGCGCAGCCAAGACGAAGCAGATTCCCGCACATCTCGACTGTGCTCTGCATTTGCTTCTCCCGCGCAGCGGGAGAAGGTGCCGAAGGCGGATGAGGGTGGCTTCGGCTATGGCTTCGGCTTCGGCTGTTGCCTTGGCGCGCACGATGCGCGCTATCAGGGTCCCGTCACTCGCGGCGGGACTGCGTAGGGAATGTCCGAAGGATGGCCCACACGATGTGGGCCAGTTCGACGCCAGTCCACGGATGGACTGTCGGCGAACCCCGGAGCAGGCCCGCGCACCTGGAGCACAGGGACTGTGTGCAAGGCGCGAGTATGGGGTGGCCTTCTCTTTGGTTACTTTCTCTTGGCCACGCAAGAGAAAGTGACTCGCTCGCCTGAGGCGAGTGAAAAACGGCAGGGATGCCGCGCGGCGAAGGCGCGTAGAAAAGCC
>JBDTCQ010000267.1:0-5168 GCA_039923515.1 Dokdonella sp. | reverse complement strand
GAGCCCGGCCCCGCATGTCACCAGGAACGGATCGCACGCGCGACGAGGACGGCTTCCTCGATCGCGGAACCGAGGTCACTCGCGCCGAAGCATTCTTCGATGCCGCTTTCGCGTTTGCGATCACCCTGATGGTGATTTCGATCGACGAGATTCCGGATACGGCCGAAAAGCTCCTCAATGCACTGAAATCCGTGCCGGCATTCGGCGCAAGCTTCCTTCTGATCGTGTTGTTTTGGCGGGGGCATGCCGACTGGAGTCGACGTTATGGCCTGAATGATCGCTACAGCCAGCGCATGAGTCTGTTGCTGGTGTTTATCGTGCTGGTGTTTATCTATCCGTTGCGCATGGTCTTCAGCGGTTTGTTCCAGCTCATTGGTGGTGGCTGGTTCCCCTCGCAGATCCATTTCGAATCAGTCGCGGATGTCCGTCTGATGTTTGTCGTCTTTGCGCTTGGATTTGGCGCAATGGGAGGCAGCATGGCGCTGCTCTATCGCCACGCTTGGTCTCGTCGCGAAGCGCTCGGCCTGAATGCCTTCGAACGTCTCGTTACCCGCCACGCCATGTTGCGCTGGGCGATGTTTCCTGCCGTTTCCCTCGTCTCACTCGCTTTGTCGTTCTTGCTGCTGCGTAAAGGCATCACCAACAATCTGTTGATGTCGTCACCGGGCTTTGTCTTCTTTTCAGTAAACCTCATTCATTACTTCATGAATCGACGCTTGCGGCACGAACGCGACAAGTTGGTGCAGACCTGATGCGCGGCTTGTTCGTGACCGGTACCGACACCGGCATCGGCAAGACGACGGTCAGTTGCCGATTGCTGCGCGCGCTGGCATCCCGTGGCGTGAATGCGATCGGCATGAAGCCGGTGGCAAGCGGTTGTGCGCGGACGGATGCAGGATTGCGCAACGCCGACGCGCTCGACCTGATCGCGGCGAGTGCACACGCGGCCGATTACAACCTGGTCAACCCGTATGCGTTTGTCGAACCAGTTTCGCCGCATCTGGCAGCAGGCGATGAACACACCTCCATTGATTGCGCGCGGATCGATAGCGCTTTCCACCGATTGCAGGAGAACGCGGATCTGGTCGTCGTCGAAGGCGTGGGCGGCTGGCTTGCGCCATTGGGTGACAGGCTGATGCAGGCCGACCTTGTCCGCTCACTCGATCTGCCGGTGCTTCTTGTGGTTGGTTTACGCCTTGGCTGCCTCAGTCACACCTTGCTCACGGTGCGTGCGATCGAGGCGGATGGCTGTCGCTTGATAGGCTGGATCGGCAACCGCATCGATCCCGCCATGCTCCGCGTCGAGGACAATATTCAGACGCTCAAGCAGCGGATTCAGGCGCCGTTGCTCGGTATCGTCGAGCATGGGGCGCAATCCCGATTCACGACCGGCATCGATCCTCTCGACGCTGCGATTTCTACCCTGCTTGCCCGCGCAAGCGCCTGACCAGGATTACCTCATGGCCAAAGCTCAACGTTACTTCATCACGATCGAAGATCTCTCCAGCTCGCGTGGCGACTCCAGCGCCCTTTCCTTCGACGGCGGCTCGCCCGAGCATCTGGCGCAGGTGCTTGAAGCCGCCCTGCGCGAACCGGCTCTGTGGGAGCGCTGGCGCGCGATGCAGGAAACCCCGGATGATGTCGACCCGGCCTCGGGCGCGCTCGATCCCGCGGCAACGGTCAGCGGTAGCCTCGAAGCGCAGCGCAGCGAGTTGATTGTCACCACGATCCTTCCCCATGCCATCCTCAAGCATCGCCTCGATCTGCTGATCGGCTCGCACTGGAAGTTGCGCGATGTCAGCACGCCTTGATCATGGCCGATCGCTGAAGCGCGGGGATACAGGGCGCAAGAGTCGATAGAATCACCGCCCTTGTTCCGCGTGCAAAATCTTCCGTGACCGATATCGCCCTGTCCGCAGGCACCTCGAGTGCCGCCCTGGTCGCCCTGCACCACGCCATCAGCACCGATCAGGTTCGCCTGCCTGCGGATGGGCGAGTATTGTTTCTGCGTGCGCGTGACGGCCATTGGTGGGGTAGCGCTTCACGCCGGAACTGGCTTTGCCAGCAGACGTTCAAACCGTTTGCCGATGCCCTCGAACGCTCGGGTCTGCTGGTTGGCGAAGCGCAATCAGGCCAGGAGTTCTCACGCGTGATGATCCTGCCGCCGCGCCAGCGTGATGAGGCACGGGCCTTGTTTGCGCATGCGGCACGGCATGTCGAGGCCGGCGGCATCGTGGTCGCCTCGATGGCCAACGACGAGGGCGCACGCTCGGGAGAAGCGGATTTCCGCCGCATTTTCGGTGACGCGGAGGTCATCTCCAAGCATCACTGCCGGGTGTTCTGGAGCCCATTCGATCCGACCAAGGTCGATCCTTGCGTGCTTGCGGAATGGACGGCACTCGACGTGCCGAGGCCAATTGGCGATGGCCGCTTCGTCAGTCGGCCCGGCTTGTTCGCCTGGAACCGCATCGATCCGGCCTCCGCACTGCTCGCTGCCCATCTGCCTGCAGATCTGCACGGCCGCGTCGCCGATCTCGGTGCCGGCTATGGCTATCTGGCCTGTGAAACCCTGCATCGATGCAGCAGGATCGAGGCGATTGATCTCTACGAGGCTGAGGCGCGCGCCGTGGAACCGGCCCGTATCAATATTGACAACGCATTGGCCCAGCTTGATCGGCCGGTCGAAGCATCAATCCACTGGCATGACGTCAGCAGCGGGTTGCCGCATCGCTACGATGCGATCATCAGCAATCCCCCGTTCCACCAAGGTCGAGCAGATCAACCCGAACTCGGTCAATCCTTTATCGCCGCGGCGGCCAAGGCACTCAAGCCAGATGGCAACCTGTGGCTGGTGGCCAATCGGCACCTGCCCTACGAGCAAACGCTCGGCGCGCGTTTCAACAACGTGAAAACCGTGATCCTCAAAGAGGGTTTCAAGGTTTTCCATGCGAGCGGAGTACGCACATGAGACTGGTCCGGCTGATCGCCAATCTGGGTTATGGCAGTCGCAGGGAAGTCGCGATGATGTTCCGCGAGGGTCGCATCACCGACTCCGACGGCGATGTTCTGTATGCCGATGACAAGCGAGAGCACGCCGACATCCGTTTCGATGGCGAGCCGCTTGATCCACCGGCGGGCTTGCACTTGATGCTGCACAAGCCGGTCGATGTGACCTGCTCGACCAAGGATGTCGGACGCATCGTGCATGACCTGCTGCCGGAGCGCTTCCGCTTGCGCAATCCCGCCTTGTCGACGGTCGGACGACTCGATCGCGACACCACAGGCCTGCTCCTGCTGACCGATGACGGCTCCTTGCTGCACCGGATCATCTCGCCCAAGTCACGCATCAGCAAAGTGTACGAGGCGGTTCTGGCGGAAGACCTGGGTGGCGATGAGGCCGACGTGTTCGCCAGCGGCAATCTGATGCTGGAATCGGAGAAGACGCCGCTGCTGCCCGCCGGGCTCGAGGTGCTCGGGCCGCGGCTCGTACGCCTGACCTTGCATGAAGGCCGCTACCACCAGGCACGGCGCATGTTTGCTGCGGTCGGCAATCATGTGGCCAGGTTGCGTCGCCTCACGGTTGGCGGGCTCGGTCTCGGCGACCTCGCTGAAGGCGACTGGCGCATCCTTGATGATCGCGACATCGACGCCGTTTTCAGCAAAGGAAAAGCGGCATGAGCATGACCGATGCGAACGCGCGCGAAAAACCTGATCCCGCTGACGCACCCTACATTGCAGATACCCGTCAGTGGATCGAACAAGCCGTCATCGGACTCAATCTTTGTCCATTTGCGCGTGCACCGTATCTCGGTGGCCGGGTCTGTTTTCGGGTCAGCCACGCGCGCGATGTCGATGGCTTGCTCGACGATCTCTGCGGCGAGTTGCAGAGTCTGCACGCGGCTGAACCCGACGATTGCGAAACCAGCTTGCTGATCGCGCCGTTTGTACTCGGTGATTTCCTCGACTTCAACGATTTCCTCGATTCCGCCGATGCTGCGATCGACGTGCTCAAGCTCGATGGCGTGATCCAGATCGCCAGTTTCCATCCGCACTACTGCTTTGCCGAAAGTTCACCGCAAGATATCGAGAACTGCACGAACCGCTCACCCTGGCCCATCCTGCATCTGCTGCGCGAAACCAGTATTGAGCGCGCGGTGGATTCGATCACTGATCCCGATGCGATCTACCGGCGCAACGTGGATACCCTGCGCACGCTTGGCTGGGATGGCTGGGCGCGCTTGTGGCGCAGCGGTGTGCCGCGCGAGTAAGATCGCGCTCGGCGGGAATCGGCGACAGGAGCCACCGATCACCGACAGGAGCCTTCACTGGCACGCACGGGGAATCCCAGGAAGGGGACGTTGGGATGGGCATGGGGGCGTCATTCAGGGCAGCCTTCGCCGCATTGGCAATGCTTGTGGCCGGTGCAGCGACGGCGGCCATCGAGCCTGTCCTGCTGCTGCCTGGGGATGCGGAAACCCCCCTGGCCGCGAATACACGTTTCGCCACCGACGCCGGGGCGAACGCTACGGCTGAAGACGAATTTGGTCTGATCGATTCGGATGCATTCCAGCCACTGCCACGCGGCAATGCCACTTTCGGCTTCGTCGATGGCGCGTACTGGTTCCACGTACGCCTGCTCAATCGCGATACCGACGTGCATCGACGCATACTCGCGGTCAACTATGTCCTGCTCGACTACATCGACGTTTACCTGCGTCGGGCGGACGGGTCGATCCTGCATTCCAGTTCGGGTGACATGCAGGAATTCAATCAACGCGCGCTGCGCTCACGCATGCCCAACTTCCTGATCGATCTCAATGACGATGAACAGGCCGATCTGCTGGTCAGGGTGCAGAGCAAGAGTTCGATGCAGGTGCCGCTGGTCCTCTATTCGCAAAAGGCCTTCTTCGAGCGCAGCCGCGATGGCTATCTCGGCATTGGCCTGTATTACGGCATCCTGCTTGCACTTCTTCTTTACAATTTCATTTTATTTGTTTCGCTGCGTGATACAAATTATTTCTATTACGTCCTGTATGTATGCGGCTTCGGGCTTGTCCAGCTTTGTCTGAACGGACTGGCCTTCGAGTATCTCTGGCCCGGCTCACCGTGGCTGGCGAATACCGCCATACCGGTCTCCATGGCGCTCGGCATGTTGTTCATGCATCACT
>JBDTCQ010000266.1:0-17690 GCA_039923515.1 Dokdonella sp. | reverse complement strand
ACGATGCTGCTGCCCTTTGGCGCGGCGCAGATGGTCACCACCGATTACCTGCTGGCGGCCGCCGTCAGTGCGGCAATGGCCGCATGGATCGAATCGCGTCATGTTGAAGGTATCCATTCGCGGCGCTGGGTCATGCTGATGTGGCTCGGCTTCGGACTGGGCTTCCTGACCAAGGGCCCGCCGGCCCTGCTGCCGCTGCTGGCGGTTGTCGCAAGCGCGCGCTGGCTGCCGGTTCAACGTGTGGCTTCGGCATTCCACTGGAGCGGGCTGCTCGTGTTCGCCGCAGTCGCCTTGCCTTGGTACGTCATCGTGATCAATGACACACCCGGCCTGCTTGATTATTTCCTCCACCGCGAAGTGGTCGAACGGGTCGCCTCGGACGAATTCAGCCGGCACGGCGAATGGTATGGCTGGCTGCAGATCTATCTGCCGACCTTGCTGATCGGCAGCCTGCCGTGGACATGGTTGCTGTGGCGCTGGTTGCGCAAGCTGCCCTCGGCGCTGCGCGGTTGGTGGGATTCCGCAACACGCAGGCAGGATGCGAATGGCCTCATCTTGTTTCTCTGGCTCGTGCTTCCGCTGATCGTGTTCTGCATTTCGCGCTCACGCCTGCCCCTGTATGTGTTGCCGCTGTTCACGCCGTTGGCCTTGATCGTCGCGCGCCAGATGCGTATCGAGCAGCGCACGTTTCCAAGTCCGGCCCTGCTCGGTATCTGGTTGCTCTTTGTACTTGGATTGCGCCTGGCCAGCGCGTACTGGCCGACGCACAAGAACGCCGCGGAGTGGGCCGACACAATCCGCGCTCGCGTTCCACACAATATCCACGAAGTTGCTTTTGTCGAAGACATGGCCCGTTACGGCATCCATCTGCACCTGGCCGCATCGGTCGACAAGCTCTCGGTCGAGCCACTGGTCGGCCACTCGTTCGACCCGGATTACGACACCGACCTCGACACCGAACTGGCCGCTGACACGGATGGCAGCACGGTCTATATCACCAAGCAGAAACAGTGGCCGCGCGTGCGGGAAGCGATCGAGGCGCGCGGCCATCAGATCATCATCTATGGCGAGCCGTATGAAGAACGTGTGATCTTTGGCGTCAGGCCCGATGGGCAAACAGGAGGACGATAATTGGTTTCACGCAGGGCGGTTTTTGTAGGAGCAGGCCTCAGCCGCGATGCTCTTCGTCACAGCGCAACGAACAAGCGCATCGCAGCTGAAGCTTGCTCCTACGATGCGCGCCGCCGTCGCCATGCGGATAATTGCGTCAACGGCTCATTCCGCTAGCCACTGACCGCTTACGGCGCGAGGCAAGTTATCCTTGGCTTACATCGCCGCACAGGAAAAACGCGCATGAAGTCACTGCTGCCGAGCCGCTACTGGATTTTCTGCGGGTGCATCCTCGCCTTCATGGTCGGGGCCCTGTTGTGGAAGCACGGCGGCGTATGGCCGTGGGTTTGCGTCGTTGCAGGTGCGCTGAGTCTGGTCGGACTCTGGGATCTCGTTCAGACCCGGCACACCCTTCGGCGCAACTTTCCGGTTGCCGGCAATGGCCGTTACCTGATGGAAGCGCTGCGCCCGATGCTGCGCCAGTACATCGTTGAAGGCGACAACGACGAGTTGCCGTTCTCGCACAATCAGCGCGCGATTGTCTACCAGCGCGCCAAGCAGCAACAGGAGACGCGGGCATTCGGCAGTGAGCTCGCGTTCTATGGCGACAAGTACGAATGGATCAACCATTCGATGCAGCCGAGCAAGATCGAATCTCATGATTTCCGTGTTTCGGTCGGTGGCGCGCAATGCGCGAAGCCTTACTCGGCGAGTGTCTTCAATATCTCGGCGATGAGTTTTGGTTCGCTGTCACCGAACGCCATCCTTGCCCTCAACAAGGGCGCGCGCCTCGGCAATTTCTATCACGACACCGGCGAAGGATCGCTGTCGAAATACCACCGTGAGAATGGCGGCGACATTGTCTGGGAACTCGGTACAGGCTACTTTGGCGCCTGCGAGCGCGCTGGCGTTTTCAGCGCGGAGAAATTCAGGGAACGTGCCCAGCTCGATCAGGTCAAGATGATCGAAATCAAACTCTCGCAAGGCGCCAAGCCAGGCCATGGCGGCATGCTGCCGGGAGCCAAGGTCTCTGCCGAGATCGCCGAGACGCGCGGTGTTCCCGAGGGTGAGGATTGCATCTCGCCGGCCCGCCATTCCGAGTTCGATTCACCGGAAGGCCTGCTTCGTTTTGTCGCCCGCCTGCGTGAGCTCTCGGGCGGCAAGCCGACCGGGTTCAAGCTCGCCATTGGCCATCCGTGGGAATGGTTCGGTGTGGCCAAGGCCATGTTGAGCACCGGCATCCGACCCGATTTCATCGTCGTCGATGGCGCCGAAGGGGGTACCGGTGCGGCTCCGATGGAATTCATCGACCATGTCGGCGTGCCGATGCGCGAAGGCTTGATGCTCGTGCACAACACCCTGGTTGGTCTCAATCTTCGTCAGGAAATCCGTATCGGCGCCGCCGGCAAGGTCGTCACCGGCTTCGACATCGCGCGCACGATGGCGCTCGGTGCGGATTGGTGCAATGCCGCGCGCGGCTTCATGTTCTCGCTCGGCTGCATCCAGGCGCGCATCTGCCATACCGATCGATGTCCGACCGGTGTGACGACTCAGGACCCAAGTCGCTGGCGCGCTTTGGATGTGACGGACAAGGGTGAGCGCGTGAAGAACTTCCACGAGCACACCTTGCGCGCCCTTCAGGAAATGATTGCCGCCGCCGGCCTCACCCATCCGGGCGAGCTCGGTCCCGAACACATCCTCTGCCGCGTCTCGGGCAATGAGATCCGCTCGCTCGGCTCGCTGTATTCCTTCGTCAAACCCGGCGAACTGCTCGGTGGCCTGCCGCACCACGCCGTATTCCAGCAATTCTGGCCTGGCGCGCGCACGGACAGTTTCTCGCCACCCCGCAACATCGCCGATTTGCGCTGGAGCAAACTGGTCTGAGGTGTCCAGCGCTTAAGTAACCGCAGTTGTTCGTCCAGAGGGTTTCGCCTGCGGTTGGCTGCGGGTGTTCGGAGTTGCGCAGAATCAATGCGTCAATAGGCCTATTGGCCGTGCCCTAGCAGCCTGTTGGATTGTTCAGGACGTCTCCCTTGATTTGCACAGCCGATGGTCAACGGGTCAAATCTTGCCATCGACATGATCGATATTTACGGTCTCCAAAGCTCCATTTCGCCGTACTCCCAGTGCCATGGCGCACCCGTCTTTCCGAGCACGAATTCGACGAGTGCAGGAAATGCCGGTTCGGCACGCACATCGTTGGCGAGAACGACGACGCAGCGCTTCTTGCGCTCAACGCAGACGAGGATGTTGCCAGTCCAGGGATTATGGCCGCCCTTCATGAACGCGCGGCCCTGCGGCCCCTCGAAAGTCACCACGCCGAGGCCCGCCTGCAGATCCGCGCGACGACGTGCAACAGGAAGTTCAGCTTGCAGCACCGGAAACTGACTGGCGCTGCTGATCGCTAGCTGGGGCTTGACCGACTCGGCGCGGGACGCCTGGCTCAAGCCATCGCCACGGATGTAGCCGGCGGCGAAGCGCGCCATGTCAGCAATGGTCGTGTCCATCGAACCAGCGGCGCGCACGGTGCTGCGTCCGTGGTGTGACTCCGGGCTGCCATCAATACGCCAACCGTCAGCCAGATGCGATTTGAAATCATCGCGCCAGATCATGCTCGTGCTGTTCATGCCATAGCGATCAAAGATACGCCGCTGCATCTCCGTGCCTACATCGAGACCGAGACCCCGTTCGATCACAAACTGCAGCAGGATCATGCCTTCGCCAGAATACGAATAGCGCGCGCCGGGATCAAAGTGGAAACGTAACTTGCCATCGGCTTCAAAGAAGGCGAAATTGGCGAATCCCGCGCTGTGCGTGAGCAGATGCCGTGCAGTGATTCTCTTCCAGCGATCGTCACCAGCAAGATCAGACCAAGGTGCGTACTTGTCCTCTTCAGGATAGTCAGGCAGCGGCTTGTGCAGATAGTCAGCAATCGGCTTGTCAAGATCGAGCAGTCCATCATCGACGAGTTGCATGACCATGCTCGCAAACGCCATCTTGGTCAGCGACGCGCCATACATGATTGAATCCGTCTGCAGGGCCTGGCCGGAATCATTGCGCTCACCGTAGCTACGCACCAAGGCGACTTTGCCATCCTCGATCACGGCGATAGCGAGTCCGCGGGCCTGGGTTACCGCCATCGCACGAGCGGCTTCGGTATCCAGTTCTGCGCTACTCGGTGTGCTGGCAAGCGCAGGCAGAACGAACAATACAACAAAAAGAATGGTGAACAACTTGCAGAAAAAATGTGCTGTGTGTGTCGAGCGGGAAGGACTGGTGTTGACGTGTGTGGGGTGCGATGAGTTTGCCATGCTGATTTCTCCGGGTGTTTGCCCAGCCTGACGAGCTGACGCGGCGAAACTTACTTTGAAGCCATGGACGGTGGTTAAGGCGACGCTGATCAAGTGGCGCAATCGTCTTGATCAGCGTCGCCTTAAAAGCGCCGGTGTAAGAAATACCGCCTTGGTGCGTCTCCCGAGTGAATGCCAGCTGATCGATATCGTCGATGGCATGATTCGGCCCATCAACAGGAGCAACGCGTGTCCGAGGAAACCGCCGCCCTGGCCCACGACTATGGTCGACTGGTCTTCAACGCCGCTTATCGCGTGCTCGGTAATGTCGCTCTGGCCGAGGATGTGCAGCAGGATGTGTTCCTGAAGCTCATCGAAGCGCGCAGCAGCAAGGTTGAATCGTGGCCCGCCTATCTCGTTGCATCAGCCGTGCGCGGCGCGATTGATCAACTTCGTCGACAGAAACGCTGGGGCCGATTGAAGCGATTTTGGGGTGCGCATGAAATCGACACTGCGGCATCGGCCGAACAATTCGGTATTGCCTGCGAGCGCGGCCTGCGCCTGCGCCTGGCGCTGACACGATTGTCACGACGCGAGGCGCAATGCTTCAGTCTGCGCTACCTCGAAAGCCTCGATATCAGCGAGATTGCACAAGCACTCACGCTCAGTGAGAACAACGTCAACGTCACCTTGCATCGCGCACGCCGCCGACTCGAGGCGCAGCTTGACGACTCAGCAGAGGAGATCACACGATGATGCGGAAATTTGATCACGAACTATCCAATTCACTGGCTGCTTCGGCGCGCGATCTCGACAGTATTCCTGCACACGCCACGGAACGCGCACAAGTACGGCTGCTCAAGCGACTGCGTAGCTTAGAGCCGCCTACGCGACCGATGACACGACGCTGGCTCGGCGTTGCGGCGATGACCGTTGTGCTCGTGGTCGCAGTCGGTATCTTGCCCTTGTTTGTTGGCGGTGGTGATGCCTTCGCTGCGATGCTCGAACGCTTCAGGAGTTTCGGCACGTTGTCGATGACAGTGACCCAGCGCCTCGACGGCAAGCACCTGCAGACCAGCCACACCATGGTCACCGCGAATGGCGTGTTGCGCACAGATGTCGGCACGCAATTGAGCATCGTTGTCGATCCCGTACACGGACGTATGCTGACTCTTCTGCACGATGCGCGAAAGGCGATACAAGCATCACTGCCGATATCTCATGTCCCGCCCGACGCCGGTCTGGCATGGCTTGAAGATTTGCGCCAGTTCAAGGGGAAAGCCACGCCGTTGCCCGGATCACGCGTGATCGACGGGCATGCCGCTCACGGCTGGTCACTGTATGTGGGGGGATCAACGATGGAGATCTGGGCCGATGCCGACGGTCTGCCGTTGTCGATGCACATGCAAGGTGACACGTCGCTGGAAATCGACTATCGCTTCACCTTCAACCAGCCGATCGCAGCGGAGCAGCTCAGCACCGATCCACCGGCTGGCTATGAGGTTGTCGCAGCGGATGAGGGTGATTGATGAATGCGAGGTGGAGAGCTGCTGGGCATTTATCGAAGACGGGGCCTGAGGCGATCAATCCCCTCGGCAACTTCTGCTCATGCTTCGACGGGCTCAATACAAGCGGAAGTCGTGCGACGCTTAACTATTGGATCAAATCGGCTTGCTTGGCTGAGGTGTACCAGAGCAAGCCGTAATGGCCCCAGGTGTAGGTGACCGTCGCGTTTTCGCCAGTGATTGACGAGGAGTGCACGCCCGCTACCGTGCAGTTGCCGGTCGAGCAGACCACCTCGTCAAACCAGGACTTGATCGAGGTCATGCGTGCGCCGAAGCGATGACCGCTGATGCCGTTGAGGAACGGGCTGTTGACCGATAGGCCCCAACTGCCGCAGGTGCTGGTCCAGATGTTCCATGGGTAGGTGCCGCAACTGCGCAGTCCGCGGAATGCGCCCGCAATACCGACAAAGCTGTCGACGTGATTTTTGAGTCCGACCCGATCGATCACGCGGGCTGCCAGCGTTGCCCCCATCGAATGACCGATCACGTCGATGCGCCCGGTGCATGAGGAAGCAACCGCATCGATCATCGCGTTCTCGACCGGCGTCTCTTCACTGCCCTGATGATCGTTGCAGGCGGCGCAGGATGTTCCCCAGCTCGGCCGGAAAATCTGCGCACTGGTGTAGCCGCGCGCGAGCAGGGTGTTGGTCGTGTTGAGGAAATCGGACGGACTGCCCGTGTTGCCGTGCACGAGCACGACGTTGTCGACGCAGATGGCTTGTGCGGCACTGCCGACAATCGCAAGTGAAAGCCCGAGCAGAGCACGGATGACGAAGTGCATGATGCAACCTCCCGCAAGGGCTCCCCAGCCCGGAGCGGACAGCCTATGCCGATCAAGCGCCTCGTGCTCTTGTACCAAAGTACCAGTGGGGTTTCTCTGGGCGGTAGCGGCCCGATGCAACGAGCATCCTCATCGATCCGGATGGGGCATGCGCGAATGGGTGGCGTGGATCACGCCTGAACCCACCATATTGGCGATAATCGGGGATTCATGCTTCGCGGACCAATCAACAATGCTTCTTCACCGATACCCTGTTCTGCCGATCATCCTCACCCTGGCAGCCTGCAGCAGCGCAGGCGTGTCGCGGACTGAACCGACAGCTGCGCCGGTAGTCGCGGATGCGCCGATCACGCATCCGACCGGCGAGACCCCGCAAGGGTGGTTCCGAGCCGGGGCCGAAACCGCGGCAAACCTGCGCGGCGAGCAGGCCGGCAAGGCAAAGAACGTGATCCTGTTTCTGGGTGACGGCATGAGTCTGACCACGATCGCGGCCGCGCGGATCCTCGAAGGCCAGCGCGCGGGTGCGAGCGGTGAGGAACACCGACTCGCCTTCGAGGAATTTCCCTACACCGCGCTGAGTCGCACCTATGAGGTCGATGCGCAGACGCCGGATTCAGCCGGCACGATGAGCGCAATCATGACCGGTATCAAAACCCGCTATGGCGTGGTCAGCATGACCCAACGCGTGCGTCGCAGCGATTGCGCGTCGGCAAAGGGCAACGCGGCAATGAGCGCACTCGAACTGGCCAGCACGGCCGGCCTCGCAACAGGCGTGGTCACTACCACGCGGATCACCCATGCGACGCCAGCGGCGACTTATGCGCATTCGGTCGAGCGCAACTGGGAGGGCGATGCGGACATGCCGATCGAGGCACGCGAGCAGGGATGTGCCGACATTGCACGCCAGTTGGTTGAATTCCAGATCGGCCACGGCATCGATGTGGCGTTTGGCGGTGGCCGCGACCGCTTCCTGCCGACCAGCGCCACCGATCCCGAATATCCCGGGTTGCATGGCACGCGTCTGGATGGCCGTGACCTGATCACCGAATGGCAAGGTGTGCCGGATTCACAGTTTGTCTGGAACGCGGCCCAGTTTAATGCGCTCAATCCAAAACGCTCGGGTCGCGTACTCGGCTTGTTTGAGCCCGATCACATGCAATACATGCATGAACGCGAGATGGATGGCGCGGGCGAGCCGACCCTGGCCGAGATGACGAGCAAGGCAATCGCCCTGCTCGAACGTAATTCTGCGGGATTCTTTCTCGTCGTTGAAGGCGGGCGTATCGACCATGCCCATCACTCCGGCAACGCGTTTCGCGCACTCGAGGAAACGATCGCGCTGTCCGATGCGGTGCGTGCGGCAGTTGCGGCGACGCGTGCCAGCGACACCTTGATCCTGGTCACTGCCGACCACAGCCACACCCTGGTCATGGCGGGCTATCCGGTTCGTGGCAATCCGATTCTCGGCAAGGTGCGCAGCCGCAACCGCGATGGTCTGCCCGCCGACACCTTGAGCAAGGATGCAACTGGTCGCAGCTACACCACCCTCGGCTACGCCAATGGCCCCGGCAACAACGATGCATCCGACGCGCAGGCACAGGGGCCGAAACGCTATCCACATGAGCCGAAACACTATGACCCAATGCCGGTAACGCGTCCGAACCTGGACGAGGTCAACACCGAGGATCCCGACTACCTGCAGGAAGCCGCTGTCCCGATGAAAAGCGAGACGCATGGTGGCGAGGATGTCGCCGTGTATGCGCGCGGTCCGGGCGCGGAAGCCGTGCATGGCTCACTCGAACAGAACGTGCTGTTCCATCTCATGGTGCAGGCCAATCCCGTTTTACGGCAGCAGCTTTGCGTGATCACGGGCTGCGACAGCGCCGGCGTGCCGGTCGAGTTGCCTGACCTCGAACGTCTGCGCAAGCGCTGAGTGGTGTTGCAGTTCAGAGCGTCCCGACGGGGGAATGCATCAACGTGCTGATCCCAAAGCCCGACAGGACGCCATTGTCCTAAAGGCCGCATTGAACCCAGCGTGACCTCGTACTAATCTGGTCACCCTCTCCTGATGTCGGCACCGGTTCGCACCTCGCTGCGCCACCGTCGACCCCCTCGCCCAAGGATTCCATCGTGAAGAAGGTTCATACATCTGCCGCTGCCGCGCTCGAAGGATTGCTGTTTGACAACATGACCATCGCCGCCGGGGGTTTTGGCCTCTGCGGTATTCCGGAGAATCTGATCCAGGGCCTGCTTGATGCCGGCACCAAGGGCCTGACCATCGTCGGCAACAATGCCGGTGTCGATGATTTCGGCATGGGCCCGCTACTGAAGACGCATCAGGTAAAAAAAGTAATTGCCTCCTACGTCGGCGAGAACAAGGAGTTCGAACGTCAGGTGCTGGCCGGCGAGCTCGAACTCGAACTCGTCCCGCAAGGCACCCTTGCCGAACGCCTGCGTGCCGGCGGCGCCGGCATTCCCGGTTTCTATACGCGCACCGCATTCGGCACCAAGCTCGCCGAGGGCAAGGAAACCAAAATCTTCGACGGTATCGAATATGTGCTGGAGTCGGCGATCAAGGCCGATGTGGCCATCGTCAAGGCGTGGAAGGGCGATCATTTCGGTAATTTGATCTTCCGCAAGACCGCGCGCAACTTCAATCCAATGATTGCGACCTGCGGCAAGGTCACCATCGTCGAGGTCGAGGAACTGGTCGAAACGGGCACGCTTGAGCCCGACCAGATCCATCTGCCCGGCATTTATGTCGACCGCATCATCCATGGCAAGAAATACGAAAAGCGCATCGAATTCCGCACCTTGTCCAACGGCGCACCGTCCGCCAAGTCCAGCCCGGTGCGCGAGCTGATGGCCCAGCTCGCCGCACGCGAATTGCGTGATGGCTTTTGCGTCAACCTCGGCATCGGCATTCCGACCCTGGTTGCCAACTACATTCCGGAAGGTGTCAATGTCACCCTGCAATCGGAAAACGGCTTGCTCGGCATCGGTCCGTTTCCGACCGAGGAAACCGTCGACGCCGATCTGATCAATGCCGGCAAGCAAACCATCACGACGATTCCGGGGAGCAGCTTCTTCTCCAGCGCCGATTCCTTCGCAATGATCCGCGGTGGCCATATCGATCTGTCGATCCTTGGCGGTCTCGAGGTTTCGGAAAAGGGTGACCTGGCCAACTGGATGGTGCCCGGCAAGATGGTCAAGGGTCCCGGCGGTGCCATGGACCTGGTCGCTGGCGTCAGGCGCGTCGTCGTGCTGATGGAACACACGGCGAAAGACGGTTCGCCGAAAATCCTCAAACAGTGCGAGTTGCCGTTGACCGGCAAGGCCTGCGTCGACAAGATCATCACCAACCTGTGCGTATTCGAAGTCGCCGAAGGTGGCGGCCTGACCCTGACCGAATTGCATCCGGGTGTAAGCCTTGAGGACGTCAAGGCGAAAACCGGCTGCGATTTCAAAGTCCACCTCGAAGCGGCCTGAGCATAGTTGTCAGGGATTTTTGGAGATTTCGTAGGAGAGACCTTCAGGCCCGATGCCTTTCAGCATGTCGCAGTAAGAGCATCGCGGCTAAAGTCGATTCCTGCAACGAAGCGGAAACGCGATCTCCTCCACCGAAGTCCGCGCTGCCCAGCGGCTCTTCGTAGGAGAGGCCTTCAGGCCCGATGCCTTTCAGCATGTCGCGGGAAGAGCATCGCGGCTGAAGCCGCTTCCTACAGGAAGATCCTCAGGCACCACCCTCGAATCCACTCTGTCGCCACGCTTCGTAGGCGACAACCGCGACCGCGTTCGACAGATTGAGGCTACGATTGTCCGGGCGCATCGGCAGGCGAATTCGGTGTGCGGCTGGAATCGAATCAAACACCTCAGCCGGAAGTCCGCTCGTTTCCGAGCCAAACATCACCGCATCACCTGTCCGGTACTGGATCGTGTCGTAGCGGACCGTGCCGCGCGTTGATACCGCGAACAGCCGGTGCGGATTCACCGCAGCAATATACGCCGCCAGATCCTCATGCACCGTTAGGCGCGCGTATTCGTGATAGTCGAGACCAGCCCGCTTCAGACGCGCATCGTCGAGTTCGAAACCAAGTGGCCCGATCAGATGCAGGTGGGCGCCGGTGTTCGCGCACAAGCGGATCACGTTGCCGGTATTCGGCGGGATTTCGGGGCGATGCAGAACGATATCGAGCATAGGCTTATTGTCGACGAAATCGCCCTGTTGCGGGCTGTCCATGAGAGTGTCTGCTCACACCGAACCGGCTCAACGGCGATGACAAACCAGTCCCGATCGCGTAATACCTCCCCCGCGAACCATCCACCTGAACTGAGGACCATCATGCACAACGCCATCCTCCAATTCTGGTTCGACGAACTCACGCCCGCGCAGTGGTGGAAAGTCGATCCGCAGCTTGATCGGCTGATCTCCGAACGCTTCGCTGAAATCCATGGGCAGGCGAATCGCTGCGAACTATTCGCATGGCGCGATGAACCGGAGGGACGTCTGGCCGAGATCATCGTGCTCGACCAATTCTCGCGGAACATCTTTCGCGGCACGCCAGCGGCGTTCGCGAGCGATCCGCTCGCCCTCGCCCTTGCTCAGGAAGCCGTAGCGCTGGCTGTCGACATGGCGCTTCCCCAGCAACAACGGAATTTCCTCTACCTGCCCTACATGCACAGCGAGTCGAAGAGGATCCACGCGGTTGCCGAACCGTTGTTCAAGGCCAATGCCTCGAAGGACAGCCACCATTTCGAGGTACGCCACAAGGCCATCATCGACCGCTTTGGCCGTTATCCGCATCGCAATGCGATCCTCGCTCGCGAATCAAGCAAAGAGGAACTTGCATTCCTGAAAGAGCCCGGATCAGCCTTCTGAGCGGATTCGCATCCCGTCTTTAATCCTTCCGGGATCTAGCGCATCCTTCGCTTTGAGATCGTGCGAAATGGAGCTGGGCGAGCAGAGTCATCGTTTGATTCAATCACTTTTGGCGCAAGCGTTCGATGGAAACAAAGTGAATGGAAAGGGGCTGTGTGAGACATGCGTACTGCGGTGATTCGGCGGAATATCGCTTGGCGTGCCATGTGTTGGATGCAGTCGGGCGCCGTGCAATGATGCAAAGAGAAAGCCCGCGTCGCCCACTCGAACTCCGTCAACGTCAGGAGTGATCGTGTCCGTACCCGCCGTACATCCCTCGATGTTCGCCATGCTCGGGATCATCACCCTCGTGCTCTGGCGTGTTTATTCGCGCGTTCGTCGAATGGTGGGACGCCAGACGTTGAGGCCACGACGCCTGCAAATCACCCTGGTGGTGTTTCCGCTGCTGTTGGCGATGTTGATGCTGACTTCGCTAGCGCATCCGCTGAATGCACTCTATGTCTGCGCGGGTGCGGCGACAGGCGCGCTGCTTGGTCTTTACGGTTTGCGCCTGACCCGCTTCGAGGTCACTGGAAACGGACTTTTCTATACCCCAAACGCGCATCTCGGCGTTGCGCTGTCGCTGGTTTTCATTGGCCGCATCATCTACCGGCTGGTCAGCCTGCAGATGGTCGGCGATAGTGCGAGCCCACCGTCGATGACGTTTACCGGCAGTCCGCTGACCCTGCTGATCTTCGCGATGCTGGCGGGTTATTACGTAAGCTACGCGATCGGTCTGCTGCGCTGGTCACGCTCGGCCATCACACCAAGTGTCGATGGGGATGGGCAAGCAGGAAACGCTCAGGAACCTGCGGGTGCGGGCGACGCAAGCACCGCGCACGGGCTCATTGCGAATGATGGCCAGACATCGGCCGAAACCCGAACGAGCCGGGACTAGAGAATTCACAACGTTCCGGAAAATCCGGGAATCGATGCCGGCCGCCTCCCTCGAACGATGAGCAACTGGCGCAAGCCGAGCAACAGGACGAGGATGGAATGGCCATGGATACCCTGCAGAAGTGGCACGAACTGATCCGCAGCCGATCAGCGCAAGGGCTCAACGACTTGCTTGCCGACAATGTGGTTTTCCACTCACCCGTGGTGCACACGCCGCAGTCCGGCAAGGCGATCACCGCAAAGTATCTGCTAGCGGCCCTGCAGGTTTTCGGCAACGAGACATTCCGCTATGTGCGCGAAGTCATCGGCCCGCGCGATGCGGTGCTCGAATTCATGCTTGAACTCGATGGCATCGAGATCAACGGGGTCGACATGATCCGTTGGAACGATGACGGCCGCATCGTCGAATTCAAGGTCATGCTCCGACCGCTCAAGGCCGTCAATCTGATTCACGCCAGGATGGGCCAGATGTTGCAAGCGGCCAAATCCGGATAGATTCCTGTTGTGCGTTGAGCCGTTCTCCTGGGTAGTCGCGCCGATCTGGACGCCACTGAAGCCCGGCAAACTTCCCGCACGGATGCCTAACCAACAGCGCCATGATCCTGTGCGATGATGGGCCCATGCCTTCGCCAGCCAATCTTTTTGCACTGATCATTTTCAGCGTGACTGGCTTTGCTGTATTCCGCTGGGCGGCCAAACAGGCGTACTGGCGCTCGGCCGCTATTGGCGTCGCCTTGATGGTTTATCCCTACTTTGTTGACCGCACCTGGTTGCTCTACGCGATCGGACTCGGCCTCTGCGGCTTGCTGTATTTTTTCAGGGAATGAATCATCCACATGCGTGACGGGGCAACGCCCGCTCATGCACGTTTCGCCCTAGTCGCATTTCGGTGCAGGCATCGCTTCGCCGGAAAATGCCTGGGTGAGGATTTCCTTTTCGAGCTTGCGAAAGATGTTGGCGTGGCGGAGTTTCGGATGCGGTGCGTAGGTCCAGTGCAGGTTGGGCAAGGGATTACGGCACAGCGCGTCAGCAAAATGGGCAATCGAATCCCCGCTGTCACCCGCCGAAGCGAGAAACAATCGTGCATTGATATCAACCGAGCCGTTCAAGCGGGTTCCGGCTTCACGCCACCACTGCCCGGCGTTCCAGCCGAGGCTTGGATCGAGTGCGATATAGGTATCGAACAGATCCGGTTGCACGAACAAGGTTTCGACCGCAAACAATCCGGCCAGTGATTCGCCAATGATCGCCGTGTCGTCATTGACCTTGTAGAAGGCATGGATCTGCGGCATCAATTCTTGACTGATGAAGCTGCGAAAGGCGGCCGATTCACCGACTACCGGCGCGATCTCGCGATCGCTGTCCACCGTGGTCGGGCCGGTCAGGTCGCGACGACGTTCGGTGTTTTCGATACCGACCAGCAACATCGGCGGAATCGTATTGGCCTTTATCAGCGCATCCAGCGTGCTGGCCAGATGGGGAAAATCCTCTTTCTCGCCGCCATCAAGCATGAACAGGGCGGGATAGCGTGTTTCGTCCTTGCCGCTGTATCCGGGCGGAACATAGACGTTGATCACGCGTGTTTCGCCCAGAAGTTTCGATGGGATGCGCAGGGTCAGATGCGCCGGTATCTCTTCATCAGCGGCAGCGACGCAAGTCGCGCCGAAAAGCAAGGCGATCGCGAGCAGCATCTTCGCAATGGCTGGATGGATCGAGTCGGGAATCAACTGAAGCTCCTGCAATCAAGCCGGCAACTACTTTAGCGCGAACCCCGTTAACGGGCCGCAACGCGGATCTTTACGCGCCGCATTGGCCATGCACAGCGACATTGACCTGAGTGCCGTGAGTGCTGAGCTTGAGTTGAGCCGTGAAGAGTGTGCCTTCGCACTCCTGCGATACGCAGGGAGATGCGCTTTCGACGATCTCCTCTATCCGAACGCTCTTGTCTCCCCGCGACCAAATGGGGTTGTCGTCTGTATCGGCGCTGGTTCGATCCAACTCATACACGACACCATCCATGCGGATGCGTGCGATGGATAGGATATCGTTCGGGCGGGATCGGGCTTCCACGACAAAGATCGCTGGCCCGTCTTTGTCGATCGCATAGACGCATCCCGCACCGTTGAGACCCGTTTCCAGTGGCTCAATCGTCGGCACTTTCGCGCTTGCTGTGGAACACAAAAACATCGCTGGGAACACGAGTACCGGTATTTTCAGACGTGAAACCGCCGACGCTGTGTACGGCCGACGAGGGCTGCACGACACTGCCGACAGAGTGAGTCGATCCGGCGTTCGACCTACCCTGACAATCCCATCCTGATGGACACCTGGAAATCGATTCACGGCATAGCGCCCGGATCAGCGAGTTTCGAGCGCCTTGGCAGCCCGTTCGCGCTCACGCGGATGGGCGACGAATTCAACGTTATTGTCTTTGCCGATTCCCTGGAACTTCATGCGAATGCCATTGGGATCCTGGCTCAAGGTGATCACTTCTCCCTCGGCGAACAGGCATCGTCCCGGGCGCATGCCGTCGCGCATGACTTCCAGGCAATCCTCGACCTCGAAATCCTGAGCCACAATCTTGACGATCTGGGTATCTCCGTACGCGGTGATGCGCGCACCCTCGCCGACCTTCTCGACCAGGACCATGTTGTTGGGGCCGAAACGTGACGCCGAGAGCGCCGCAGCGGCAAGGAAAACGGTTGAAATGAACATGCTTGATCCCCTCGGTCATCGACGCGTGAGTAAAGATACTGTTTCTATCGGCTGAACGCACAGACGCAGCGCTTCAAATATCTTGCACGTTTCGTGCCGAGAATGGGCACAACGCGGCATCGTAGCTGCGGCGTCACGCCAATTCTGATTGAATATTCGTTTGAAACCGCCGTGCGAAGCGTCCGTTCGACCTTGTGTCCCCGCTGCATCCTGCGCGCGTAGAAAGGCATCTCAGAGGCAGTTCATTGCTATTAAATGACGCCCATGGCCGAATGTTCCGATATTGCGCACACCACACCGACTTGATTCCTTCGGAGCAACAACATGTCACCCATACCGCAAATCGCCTCTCTCGTGCTGCTGACAACCGGCATCCTGGCGACCCTCCCCGCACAAGCTGACGATGACCGCTTCACGCTTCGCCTCGGCGCGATCCAGGTCGACGGCAATGCCCATGTCAATGCGGCGGTCGATTTGCCCGGAAACGGCTATTCGTATTCGAGCGGCCGCATCGATTTCGGCAAGCGCACCGTGCCGCGGGTGGAGGGTGTGTTCCGCTTCAGCGAGCGCAACCGCCTGCTCTTCAACTATTTCAGCTATGACAACGACGATCGTTACGCACTCACGGATGATCTCGTCGTGGGCGGGAACACGCTTCCCGCCGGAACCATGGCCGTCGCCAAGGCCCAGTTCGATCTCGGCAGTCTTGTCTACGATTACGCGTTGATTGAAACGCCCACGGTCAGCGTTGGTGCACAGATCGGCGCGGCCTGGGCCGACCTCAAAGGCAGCATTTCGGTCGGCAGCCAGGACATCCAGGTGCGAAGCAGCGAGAACGTCAATGGCGCGGCACCCGTCGTCGGTGTGCGGCTCTCAACGATAACTGCAGACCACAAGTGGGGATTCACCGCCCAGGCGCAGTATCTCAACGCACGCTGGGGAAGCTTCGAGCCCTATGGTGGCAACATCAGCCGCGCAAATGCGCTTGTCGAGTATCGCTTTACAAACACCCTCGGCATTTACGGAGGCTATGACTGGTTCCGCCTCAAAGCCGACCGCACCCGCAACAACGATGATGTTGGATTCGATCTGCGCTACATGGGGCCGACCGCTGGGCTGACACTGGCGTTCTGACCTATTCGCCAAGTGCTCTTCCCAATCGCGGAGGCAGCCCAAGTCGTCCATGGCTCTGTCAGATGACTCTCGACACAAGGACCGCCGGTCGACAGGATCTTCGATCGGCGTCCCGTGCCTAGTTCAATCGTGAAAACAAGGTGACTACGCACATGATGAATTCATGTTCGCTTTCCCCAAACATTCCGAATACCGACCTGGCAGGGAGATGCCGTGCGAGGTTGGTCGTCAAGAGATCAATCCGGCGTCGTTGAAAATGACCCAGGCAAAGCCGGCGGCCAGGAGAATCTCGATTGCGACACTGACAAGAATTGCGCCGCTTGCCCGACGAGCCCTGAACTCGAATATCCCAAGGCCGGCCAAGACCAGCATGGCAAAGAGCAGCCCCATACAAACCGCTGACCGAAGCTCCGAAGGAGGAGCGGAGCGCCCGAGAAACAGCATGAAGGCGATCCCGAGATAGGCTGTCCCGAGTCGACGGCCCATGAGCAACGCGGTCGGGCTTGGCGCGAGTCCCCAGCGCTTGAGGAGCCGTGTTCCCGAGATCAACCAACCAAAACCAAGAACCAGGCCGGCGATTGACGTGGCCAGTGCTACCCAGCTGAAGCCCATTTCCTGTCTTCCTTTGCGGTGGAGGTAGTCGCCTCAGCCATGCGGAAATCGAAGTCGGGGTTCAAAGCCGTCGTGGCGAACTGAGTGGATCACATAGAGCCTCACATCAGACTCACGCGGCACCGAAATAGCGGGCCTTGAACGAGTGGTCAGACCCCGCAAGTTCGCGATCACTGATCTGATGGCGGCTCCTAAAGCTCAATCTTGTTCCCCTCCGGGTCCAGTACCCAGCCGAATTTTCCGTACTCCGAGATTTCCGGTTCGCCAACAATACTGCAGCCTTCGCTACGCAGTGCGTCCAGAAGTGCTTCCAGATCGTGCACCCGGAAATTGATCATGAACGCTGCGCTGCCGGGCTCCATCTTGGTGGTGTCTTCAGCAAATGGGGTCCACAGGGTCATCCCTGGATCGCTATCAGGGCCACCCCACGCGAAAGCAGCTCCACCCCATTCCGAGACATCCAAACCAAGATGATCGCGATACCACGCGTTCAGCGCTTTCGGATCCTTCGACTTGAAGAATATTCCACCGATCCCTGTCACACGCTTCATGATCTTCTCCAAATGGGGTGGCTGGTTGTTCTGCAGTCAACGCCTGACTGGATCAGCCGTGCGGGTCGCTGCGCATGATTGCACGCGCGCATTCCTCTAGATGGCTACGACGACGAA
>JBDTCQ010000265.1:0-4202 GCA_039923515.1 Dokdonella sp. | reverse complement strand
GCGTTTGATGAACAGGAGTTGCGCGAGCGCGCCGGTGAGGTCGGGATCGAGTATGAGTGCGCGCGCATGTGCGGTCGCCGCTGTGTCGAGCTGTTTCTGCTCGTCGGCGATGTGGCCGAGTTGGTAGGGGAACCGGGCGTCGTGCGGAGCGATACGCTCACCTTCACGGCAGGCGGTGACTGCCTCATCGAGCCGGCCTTGCGCATTGAGCGATTGCGCGAGCAGCCGCAGCGCCTCGGGATGCACTGTCTGCTGGATGATCGTGCGCGCGATGCGTTCGCATTCGACCCACTGGCCAAGCGCCAGTTCGGCTGCCGCGAGGTTCAGCCAAGCGCCGAGAAATCCCGGCGCGGCGCGAGTCGCGGCGAGATAGGCATCGCGCGATCCTTGCGCATCGCCAACAGCGCGTCGCGCATTGCCGATGCTATTCAATACGGCGGGATGCCCCGGTGCGATGACCTGGGCGGCTTGCAGCACAGTCAGGGCCGCACGCGCATCGTCGCGCGCGAGCAGGGCACTGCCCAGGTTGCAAAGGGTTTCAATCGACGACGGATCAAGCGCATGCGCGGCCTCGAACACGCTGATCGCGTCGTCGATCCGGTGCAAGCTGAGCAGGGCGATGCCGTGCAGACGGGCCGGCTCAACCGCCTCTGGGAACTGCGCACGCGCCTTTGCCGCGAGATCCGCCGCAAGATCGGGGCGGCCCTGGTCAATCAGGCTGGCGATGCGGTCGAGTTGCTCGTTCAAGGGAGATCTGCGTTGTGCTGATTGCACACGGTAGCGAAGGTGCCGGCAGGTGTCATCCATTGCGCTGCCAAACCTGCGCAGTGGCTTTCGCCCTGAAACATTCCCCTTCCAGCGCATTGCCCGCGTCGTCGCGGACGCGCATCATCCGCGACATGGAAAAACAAGCCAATGCCATTCTCGCCGCCGCTGCCGCGTCGCCTGTCCACAGCGCGGCGATGGTCGCCAATTGCGTTGCCTACAGTGCGGATGGCAAGCGCATCGGAGACATCAGTCTCGATGCGATCAGCGATGTGCTGGAGCGCCCGGATACCTTTGTCTGGGTCGGTCTGATTGAACCCGACGAAGCGTTGCTTGAAAAATTGCAGGAGGAGTTCGGCCTGCATGACCTCGCCATCGAGGATGCGCACAACGCACATCAGCGCCCGAAAATCGAGGCATACGGGGATTCTCTGTTCATCGTGGCGCAGACGGCCCAGGTTGTCGATGCGGCAATCCAGTTTGGCGAGACGCACATCTTCGTCGGCAAGCGTTATCTGGTCACCGTCCGCCACGGCGCGTCGCTGTCATACGCCCCGGCTCGGCGAAGTTGCGAGCAATCCCCCGAGATGCTCTCATTCGGGCCGAGTTACGGGCTATATGCCGTACTCGATTTCATCGTCGACAACTTCATGCCGATCGTGCGCAGTTTTCGCGAGGATCTGCAGGAACTCGAAGAGGACATCTTCGAGGATACGTTCAAGCGCGAGACAATTCGTCGACTCTACAATCTGAAAAAAGAGCTGGTCACCCTGCGCCTCGCGATCGGCCCATTGCAGGACATTCTCAACCAGCTCACGCGCATGTATCCGGGCCTGTTGCGCGATGAGGTGCGCCCGTATTTCCGCGATGTCCTCGATCACGCTGCGCGTATCAATGAATCGACTGACACGATGCGCGAAATGCTCACTGCCGCATTGAGCGTGAACCTGTCGTTGGTCACCGTGGCTCAGGGCGAAGTCGTCAAGCGCCTCGCCGGTTGGGCCGCCTTGCTTGCCGCGCCAACCTTGCTGACCAGCTGGTACGGCATGAATTTCCACCACATGCCCGAGCTCGACAAGCCCTGGGGCTACGCGGCGATCATCTGTTTTACTGCGGTAACCTGCGGTGGGTTGTTCTGGCTGCTGCGCCGGGCAAAGTGGTTGTAGGCAGCCATTTGGATTACGCCGAGTCGGCGCAGGGGCTGCCGTTTCTTTGTCGCCATGGCGTGTTCGCCGCGTCTCAGCCCGCACTATCCGAGATATTGGCAAGCGAGAATTGCACGGCGGCTCGCGCATGGATTTCGGTGGTGTCGAACAACGCCACTTCGGCATCATCGGAGCCGATGAGCAGGCCGATCTCGGTGCAGCCAAGAATGATTCCCTGCGCGCCCCGCGCGACCAGGTTGGCGATGACGCGACCATACGCAACGCGTGAGTCGGCGTTGATCGTGCCGAGGCAAAGTTCCTCATAGATCACGCGATGAACAAGATCGCGATCGCTCGCTTCCGGAACAAGTACATTGAGGCCGTGCGAAACGGAAAGGCGATCGCGATAGAAATCCTGTTCCATCGTGAAGCGCGTGCCGAGCAGGCCGACGCAGCTCAGGCCGGCATCATGCACCGCGTTTGCGGCGGCATCGGCAAGATGCAAAAGCGGGATCTTTGTCGCCGCTTCAATCGCGGTGGAAACCTTGTGCATGGTGTTCGTGCACAGCACGAGAAATTCGGCTCCGGCGGCTTCGAGGGCGCAGCCTGCATTGGCCAGCAGCGTGCCAGCTTTATCCCAGTCCCCTGATCGCTGAAGGCGTTCAATGTCGTGGAAGTCGACGCTATAGAGAATCACTCGCGCCGAGTGAAGTCCACCGCGTTTCGCCTTGACCTGTTGGTTGATCAAACGGTAGTAGGTTGCGGTGGATTCCCAGCTCATGCCGCCGATCAGGCCAATCGTCTTCATTCCTGCCTCCGGTCAGATCGTGTGGCGGTGTCTGCATGCACTGCGAGCATGATTGCACGCAAGCGGCGTGGAGGGTTTGCATTTGCACTCGCCTGTCAAAGCGGCTGCACGATCTTGCCGGACTGGCTGGAATGCAATCAGGCCTTGGTCCAGACCCTCGTGCTGAAATTGAGTTCTTCGATAAGCGGCCTGTGTAGCGCAGGGCCGGATCGTGGCGGTGGACGACCGGCCCGGTGTTGCGTTCTTTGAAGCTGCTTGCGTAAGTGGCGCTTGCGCGACTGCAGCCGTGCAGGCATCTTCGAGCGCCTTGAACCTCCACAAGCGGCTAGCCATGAACCGACACGCGACCGGAACCTTCAACGTCAGCCTGAATCCGCTTGATCTCAATGAAGTCGGCGAGGGTGAAACGCGGGGGCGGATTTCGATCAACAAGACCTTCCATGGCGACCTTGAGGCGATCAGCATCGGTGAGATGCTCAGTGCAATGACCGAGGTCAAGGGTTCGGCCGGCTATGTTGCGATGGAACGGGTGGTCGGCAGCCTGCAAGGGCGTCAGGGCAGCTTCGTGCTGCAGCATTCGGGCACCATGGACCGCGGCACACCAACCCTCTCCGTCACCGTCGTGCCGGATTCGGGTACGGCTGCGCTGACCGGCCTGCGTGGCTCGCTGAACATCACGATTCGCGAAGGTGTGCATTGCTACGGGCTGGATTACAGCCTCGAAGACTCCCCTTGATGGCGCTCTGATTCAGCCCCTCCGAAGCGGTGTTGATACCTGAAACGGTGCGCTTGGCCTGCCGGCATGGCATAATCCGCGACCTTTTTCGCCTTCCGGCGCTCGTCGGCAGCGTTGCAAACCCTTGGAGTTCCAATGGATTTTTTGATCAGTTCCGCTTACGCGCAGGCCGCGCCCGCCGCTGCCGCTCCAAACCCCCTGATGTCCTTCCTGCCGCTGATCATCATCTTCGGCATCTTCTACTTCATGCTGATCCGTCCGCAGATGAAGCGGGCCAAGGAAGCGCGTGCCATGGTCGCGGCCCTCGCCAAGGGCGATGAAGTGCTGACCAGTGGCGGCATGCTCGGTCGGATCGAAGAAATATCCGAGACCTTCGTGACCCTCGAGATCGCCGACAAGATCAGCGTAAAGTTGCAGAAGAGCGCAATCACGACGGTCCTGCCCAAGGGTACGATCAAGCAGGCTTGAGATTCGTTCAGTCAGCCTCACTGCGGTGCGACGGTGGATCCGGCCTGGCTTGGCCGGTTCGCCGTGATGCCAATTCCAGTGGGCAGGCAGCTGAACACACGAACCACCGAGAGATCGGCAACAGCGTAGAACCGGATTTGTACGAATGAACGATTTTCCCCGTTGGAAACACTACCTGGTCGCTCTCGTGGCGTTCATTGGCGTGTTGTACGCAATCCCCTCGCTTTATCAGAAGCAGCCAGCCGTGCAGGTGCTCGCGAACAAGGCCGAGGTCGTCGAC
>JBDTCQ010000264.1:0-5630 GCA_039923515.1 Dokdonella sp. | reverse complement strand
TCTCGGGGTAGATTTCGCTGTAGCTGCCCTCGAGATAGGTATTGGCCAGAACGGCAGGCGCGCCATGTCCCGGGCCGCAGATATAGATCATGTCGAGGTCGTATTTCTTGATGACACGATTCAGATGCACATAGATGAAATTCTGCCCCGGCGTGGTGCCCCAATGACCGAGCAACATGTGCTTCACATCTGAAAGGATCAGCGGCCGCTTCAGCAGTGGATTGGCAAACAGGTAGATCTGGCCGACCGAAAGATAGTTGGCCGCGCGCCAATAGGCGTGCATCCGCCGCAACAGGTCTGGGCTCAGAGTCGAGGGATTCATGATGGGATTTTTCCTGTGACTTGCACTGGCCGACGGGCATATCGGCATTCACGGCTTCAGTCCGCGGCTTGACGCCATCCGAGCGCGCGCCATTCCTGATGGGGGACCGAACTGCTACGGCCCATGTTCCGCCACATATGCGCTCGTGTACATGAATAGGTGCGCAACGTCACGGGGGCTGCGCACCGCCGGGCCGTGGACAAAAAATCTGCGCGAATTGAGAAGCCCCGACACGCGTTGCCAATGGCGCGACGTTGATCGTGATGGAACAATCAACGCTCAGATCGGCGTATGTTGGTTAACGGATCGTCGATATTGCCGGAGTGGTTTCCCGATGCCGTTGCCGTTGTCCAGAGCAGACATTCCAGGTGAAGATGCCGTCGCGCCGGAAGACGATGAAACGCTGCTGGGGAGCATCGAGCAGGCAGCGGTCGAATTCTTCCTGCGTACGATGAATCCGGCCAACGGCCTGATCCCGGACACGTCCCGCGACGGGTCGCCATGCAGCATCGCCGTGGTCGGATTCGCGCTGTCGGTGTATCCGATCGCGGTGGAACGCGGCTGGATATCGCGCGAAGAAGCCGTCGAGCGCAGCACCACCGCGTTGCGTTTCTTCCGCGACAGCGACCAGAGCGGGAATCCCGATGCCACCGGATACAAGGGGTTCTACTTCCATTTCCTCGACATGCAGTCCGGCAAACGGGTGTGGCGATCAGAACTCTCGATGATCGATACCGCACTCCTCATCGCCGGGGCGCTGACCGCGAGCATGTATTTCAATGCGGAAACTTCACAGGAAAGCGAATTGCGCGAGATCGCCGATCAACTTTACCGCCGCGTCGATTGGCGCTGGTCGCAGCACAAGCGCAGCACGATCATGCAAGGCTGGAAGCCTGAAAGCGGCTTTCTGCACTATGGCTGGGAAGGCTACAGCGAGGCTATCGTGCTGTATGTACTGGGCATGGGCTCGCCAACCTTCCCGATCACCGACGCCGCATACCAGGCATGGACAGCGACCTATCAGTGGGAAAATCTCTACGACATCGATTTCCTCTATGCGGGCCCGCTATTCATCCACCAGTTTTCCCACGCATGGATTGATCTGCGCGGAATCCAGGATTCGTTCATGCGTCAGAATCGCAGCGATTATTTCCAGAACAGTACGAACGCCGTATGGATCCAGCGTGAGTACGCGCGACGCAACCCGCTTGAGTTCACCGGTTATGACGAAAACTGCTGGGGCCTGACCGCCTGCGATGGGCCGAGCGCCGACACGCAAGGCGGCGCCGGCAAACAACGACGGCTGTTCGGCTATGCCGCGCGCGGCGTGCCCTATGGACCTGATGACGGCACGCTTGCCGGATGGGCACCCGTGGCCTCGCTGCCGTTCGCACCGGAAGTCGCCTTGTCCGCGATACGGTCGATGCAGCTCCACTATCCCGCGATGCGACCGGATGGACGTTATGCCAGCAGCTTCAATCCGGGCCTGGTCGGTGCCGATGGCCAATACTTTATTTCGCCGGGCCACTACGGACTCGATCAGGGCATCGTGTCGGTGATGATTGAAAACCACCGCAGCGGCTTGATCTGGAAGCTGATACGGAAGTGTCCCTATGTCGTCGCCGGGCTGCGTCGCGCCGGGTTCCGCGGCGGCTGGCTATAAGCTCGGGCTAGCACTCTCCACGAACAGGCCAACACTGATGGAGCCTCACAGCGATACCCCTGCAGCATTCGCGAACGAACCTCGCGAACTCGACTACACGGGCAACGTGCGTCCCGACGAGTGGCAAAACCCACGGCCGGCGAAGCGCTACAACCTGGTCATCATCGGAGCCGGCACAACCGGGTTGACAGCGGCCCGCACCGCAGCCGCCAAGGGCGCGAAGGTGGCACTGATCGAGCGCAACCTGCTGGGTGGAGCCTGTCTCAATATTGGATGCGTACCGTCCAAGGCGATCATCCGTACCTCACGCGCGTACGCCGACATGCGCGACGCCGCACGGTATGGCGCCGTTGTTCCGACCGACATTCAGGTGGATTTTCCCACCGTGATGCGGCGCATGCGCGATATTCGGACCCGCATCAGTCGCAGTGATTCCGCTTGGTCATTGGCAGCGGCCGGAGTCGATGTGTTTTTCGGCCAGGCCTCTTTCACGGGTAACGATTCGCTGGTGGTCGACGGTGCCATACTGCGCTTCAGCAAGGCGCTGATTGCCACCGGCGCGCGGCCGGACGTGCCGCAGATACCCGGACTGGCCGAGGCTGGCTATCTGACCAACGAAAACGTGTTCGATCCGACCGAGGCACCCCGGAGCCTGCTGGTAATCGGTGGCGGTCCGTTGGGTTGCGAGATGGCGCAGGCTTTTTGCCGTCTCGGCATACACACCACCATCGTGCAGAATTGGCCATTGTTCCTGCCTCGCGAAGAGCGCGACGCCGCCCAGATCCTGTCCGATGCGTTTGCCCGGGATGGCATCGAGATACGCCTCAACACCAACGTCGTGAATGTACGCGTCGAGAAGGGTCGGAAAATCGTCGATCTGATCAGCGACGATTACAAGAGCACCCTGACGGTCGACTCGATCCTGATCGGTACCGGCCGGGTACCGAATACCGATGGCTTGAACCTCGTGGCTGCCGGCGTGGAATGCGACGTCAGGCACCGCGTCGAGGTAAATGATTTTTTACGCAGCAGCAACCGACGCATTTATGCGGCCGGTGATGTATGTCTGCGGCACAAGTTCAACGATACCGCCGAAGCCAGCGCGCAAATCGCGGTTCGCAACGCGTTGTTTCTGGGGCGCCGCAAGGTGAGCGCACTGACGATTCCGTGGTGCACTTACACCGATCCCGAGGTTGCGCATGTCGGCTTGCACGTGCGTCAGGCACGCGCACGCGGCATTGCCGTCAAGACCTTCGTCATCCCGATGCACACTGTCGACCGGGCCATAACCGACAACGAACAAAGTGGCTTCGTGAAAATCGATGTTGTGAATGGGACGGACCGGATTCTCGGGGCAACGATCGTTGCCCGTCACGCCGGAGAGATGATCGGCGAAATCACGCTGGCGATGGTCGCGGGCATAGGCTTGAGCACGCTTGCACGGGTAATACACGCCTACCCAACCCACGCCGCAGCCATCAAAATGGCCGCTGAAGCCTACGAGAAGACCCGCGTAACGCAGCGCATGCGCGGCGTCATGGCGGCATGGTTGCGTTGGTGTCGCCGGTGACAACTTGTCCGGATTCACCCAAGTTGGAGACCGATGGGCGACGAACTCTCCACGAAATGGATCGTCATGGATCTCGCATTGAGCACCATCGAAATTCTTGATGAGCGTCCAACCGCAGTCATACAACACCCCTCGCCGTCCGGAGAAAGGTCAAATCGACTCCGGTTCAACGCGAGTCAGGCAACCTTTTGAACACGCCGCGCTGACAGATCAAGGCTGTGCACCACGCGGGTCGCATCGTCGGGATCGGAAGCGCGCTTGAAGCCGAGGTGGGCAGCGAATTCGCGCATGGATTCGTTGTCGGCGGCATCAATCGAGTGCATGGACTTGATGCCGCGTTTGATCGCGCTGCTGATGAGGTGCTGCATGAGCAGGGTTCCCAGTCCCTTCTTCTGCCATTCATCACTGACGGTGACGGCAAACTCGCAGGTATCGTCGTCTTCCGCACTCAAGCGGGCAATGCCGATCTCCGACTGCACCACGCCGTCGCTGATCAAGGCGATCAGGGCGACGTCGCGAGCGGGATCCAGGACGACGAGCTGACGAAGCAGATTGTCGCTCGGCGATACCAGTGTTCCAAGAAAACGGAATCGACGGGAAGTCGGCGAAAGTTGCTCGATGAATTGACGTTCGAGTTCGAAATCCTGCTTGCGGATCTCACGGATCAATACCGACTGTCCGTCGTCCAGCAGCACATCCCAACTCTGCTCCTTGGATGGAATCACGCCGAGACCTGCACTCAGCGAAGGAGTTGAAAACTGAGCCGAATTGGTTCTTTCTGAAACGGTCATGTCATGCCGGCCTGTTGCATAAAGTTCGTGAGGTTGCTCATGGATAACACCGACCTTGCGTGCCAATTTTTCGACCGAATTCACGTGTTCGTTCGACAGCGACAACGCAACCGAAGGATCCGGTTCCGATCAGAAATCCCAACGCTACGACGACATCTGATTGCTGTGTGTTGTTTGCTCGATCTTCACCGGAACGATCGGCAAGGCCAACACGGGTGGAATCGTGGATGATGGACTTTCACTCATGGCGGGGAGTTGCCTCAATGGCTGGAGCTGCAATGACCGATGCTTGCCCAGTTTGAAGATGAAACTGATTGAGTTACGCAGCATGAGCCATTCCGCCTGCAGGCAAGGGATAGTGAATCGTCTCGGGGCGGGGCGCGCTGGAGAGAACGCGCTCCGCCGGATTCCGAGCCGGTATCGTCATATCGCATACGTCTCTCAGATTGCGCCAGCTGCGAACGCGATCGACGGTGTATTCCGCCCAGTGCGAGTGAAACGCCTGGTGTGTATAGGAACCTTCCATGGCGACGCTGCGGTAATCCAGCAGAAACTCGATCTGCTGTCCCTCGCGAGGAAGCCCATTCGAACTGTGGATCCACTCTGCGTGCATGTTGGCTCTCACATTTTTATGATCTGCGAACCGCTGTTTCATGAATTTCTTGTCGCGCAGGCAGCATGTTCCGGCCGTTCAGGAATGTCTGTGCGTTGACGAACATAGCCAGTGCCCCTATCGCAGCCACAAGTCGCGCGAGCGAATTCTTGGCCCTTGGCGCAAGTCCCGCCTGACAAACGTGTTTTCGCAGCACTACCCCCCCCCGACGAAGGCGAGTAGGATCGAGCTGTGTGCGCTGTCGAACACATGGTTCACCTCGCGCAAATGACTCACGTGTACAGATTTCGTCTACACAACGCTTACAACCGAATTCCAGACATCGAAGCATCACATGCCCGAAAAGCTCGCCGATCCGAAACGTAACCACCTGCTTGCAGCGATGCCTGAAACCGAGTGGGCGCGCTTTGCGCCGCATCTCACAGCCGTGACTCTCGCCCTCGGTGATGTCATTTACGAATCAGGCAAGGAACAACCGTGGGTTTACTTTCCGACGAATTCGATTGTTTCATTGCTGTACGTAATGGAAAATGGTGCGTCGGCCGAGATCGCGATCGTGGGCAATGAGGGCTTGGTCGGCATTTCATTGTTTATGGGCGGCCAAACAACTCCGGGTAGAGCCGTGGTGCAGAGTGCGGGACAAGCCTTTCGCATGCGCGCGGAATTCATCC
>JBDTCQ010000263.1:0-4929 GCA_039923515.1 Dokdonella sp. | reverse complement strand
GCGCAATCGCATCGCGCGACTGAACGCCGATGGCACGCTGGATACGGCATTCAATCCGAACGCAAACAATTATGTGTATGCCTTGGTTTTACAGCCGGATGGCAAGCTGGTGGTCGGCGGATTTTTCACCGTCATCGGCGGCCAGCCACGCAATCGCCTCGCGCGCCTGAACGTCGATGGCACACTGGATCCGACGTTCAATCCAGATGCGAACGATATCGTCTATGCAGTGGCCCTGCAGCCCGATGGCAAGCTGCTGGTCGGCGGCGTTTTCACTGCGATCGGTGGCCATGGGCGCAATCATCTGGCGCGATTGAATGCCGATGGAACACTGGATATGGCTTTCAATCCGAACGCAGACGGTAACGTCTATGCAGTGGCGCTGCAATCCAATGGTGAGGTGTTGGTAGGCGGGGCTTTCAGCAACGTCGACGGACAGACGCGCAATCGCGTTGCGCGATTGAATACCGATGGCACGCTGGATTCGGCGTTCAACCCGGGCGCGAACAGTTACGTTCGTACGCTCGATCTGCAGCCGGATGGCAAGGTCGTGGTTGGGGGCGATTTCACCACCGTTGGCGGTGAGCCGCGTAATCGATTGGCGCGGCTGAATGCCGATGGCACAGCAGACACGGCGTTCAACCCGGATTTGAACGGTAGCGTGCTTAGTCTGGCGTTGCAGCTCGATGGCAAGTTACTAGTGGGCGGCTATTTCACCCAGGTTTTCGGTCAGACCCGCAATTACATGGCGCAACTGAATGCCGATGGCACGTTGGATACAACATTCAGTTCAAATGCGAATGATATTGTCACCGCACTGGCGCTCCAGTCCGATGGCAAAGTCGTGGTCGGTGGCAACTTCACCACCATCGGCGGCCAACCTCGAAATTACATGGCGCGACTCAGCACTACGCAAGCGGCGCTGCAGTCACTGGACATCATCGCTTACACGGCCGGCAGCAGCGTCATCTCGTGGGCGCGCGCCGGCGCTGGTCCAGAACTGGCATTGCCCCCGCAACTCTTGTTTTCAGTGGCCGGCACTACCTACGCGCCCGCAGGCGTCATGCGACGCAGCAGCAATGGTTGGCGTATGACCGGCGTGCTTCCGCCACTGAACAACGCTTTCTATCTGCGCGCACAAGGGCAGATCAGTTCGGGCTTTGGCAACGAATCCAGCGGCCTGATCGAGAGTACACGTCAATTTTTCCTCAGGGGCAACGACGGCATTTTCTTTGACCGTTTCGAGCCTTGATGGATGCCGTGGAAGATTGCATGTGCAGATTTTCGCGCAACTGTGCGGCCTGCTTGCTCTGAATGAGACATCGGTGCCGCGGAACCCAGCGGCGACATGGGCAGTTTTTTCGATGACGGCTTCGGAGCTGTTGAAGGATCTTCATTGCCCTGCCTCTAACGCGCGATAAAACGATTGCAACTTCCCAATACAGGACTTTTCCATGCACGCATTACGCAACCTCATCACGATGATCCTGCTGATTGGTTGCACAGCAGGCTGTTCGCACGATGCCGATGTTGACGCGACAGCGCGGGCAGGGGCTATCGCACCAAAGTCCATCGCGGTGAGTGACTCGCCTGCACACCTAGCATCGACTGCGCCGGCCGACAACGCCTGTGGCCTGCTCACCGATGCGCAAATCCGGCAGATTTTTCCAAGCGCTGAATCCGGCAAACGCAATACGGAAAGTCTGGAATATGGCCTGGACCGATGCGCGTGGAAAATATCGAACGGCCAGGTCGGTATCGAGGTTTCCAAGGTTGAGGCTGATCGGTTTGAGTACGATTTGCGTGCGGAGCTGCAGGGTGCTGTCGACCCTCGCGTCGATGGGGCGCTGCAACGAATCCGGTTCCACGCGGTGGAAGGCATTGGCGACCACGCGATTGCAGTTATGGAAAAAGCGGATGCGCACAATGGGCGTTATACCGATATCGCCCTGTTGGCGATCCAGCGCGGGCAGCGGATGGCGGTGTTGACGGTGCCTGGCGCATTATCCTAAGCGCCAACCACACTCGATAGCCTGAAAGAGCTGGGCGGCAAGCTTGCGCCACGCCTTTAGGCTCGCCCGCCACTTCGCAGTCATCGCGAACGCAAACATCATCACCGAACTCAGTCACCCGGGCATCAAGGGAGAGCGCAATGAAGCACCACGCCATCCGCGCAACACTATCGGCGCTGCTTGCGCTGGGTCTTTGCATGCCCGCCTTCGCCGCGACCATCACGGTCACATCGACCGATGACACGGTGACACCTCTTGACGGCAAGGTGACCCTGCGCGAAGCGATCACTTCCATCAACGCAGGCAACTCCCTGGGCGATGCGGACATCATCGGTCAGACGTCGGGAGTCTATGGCGTCGACGATACGATCCACTTCAACATCGCCGGGGCAGGCGTGAAAGTGATCACGACCACCGCCACCATGACGCCGATCTACAAGACCGTGTTCATCAACGGCTATTCGCAGCCCGGCAGCAGCCCCAATACAAATGCTTTCAACGCCGGCATCAATGCCGTCGTGTTGATCGAAATCGTCGGCATGCCCGGCAACGCGGTGCTCAATATCATCGCGGCGGGAACCCGGGTGCGCGGGCTGGCGATTCACGGTGGCAGCAATCTCATTTTCGGCAGCAATGTGGTCATCGCCGGGAATTTTCTTGGCACCGATGCCTCCGGCACGACTGCGCTCGGACTTATCGGCAGCGGCGTTTGCGTTCAAGTGGGTTCGTTCGGCAGCACGCCGGCAAGCAATGTTGTCATTGGCGGCCCGAATGATGCCGACCGCAACCTGATCGTCAGCTCAGGCAATGGTGTGGTGCTTCCCTTTCATTCCTCGCATCCAGGCCCCGGCACGGGCTATGTCATCCAGGGCAACTACATTGGCACCGACATCACCGGTACCGTCGCCCTGGCGCGTGGCGACGGACTCAATGCGATCTCCAATGCACTCGTTGTCGGCAACCTGATCTCGGGCAATCCCCTCGGCGGCATGGTGTTGACCGATGACAATGTTGTGCACGGCAACCTGATCGGCACCGCACTTGATGGCGTCAGTCCAATGCCGAACGGAAACTTCGGAGGCATCTGGATTCTGGGCGGAAACTCGACGATTGGTGGTGTTGGCCCAGGCGAAGCCAACGTCATTGCCAACAACCAGAGCTATGGCATCGTCATCTACAACGCCTACGCCGACAGCAGCCAGGTCAATACGCGTAACAGGTTTTCCCGAAATTCGATTCACACGAATGGACAGCTCGGCATCAGCCTGAATTACAGCCAGCTTATTCTCCCCAACGACACGGGCGATGGGGACAGTTGGGCGAATAATCTCATCGGCAATGACGGCCAGAACTATCCGGTGCTGACGTCAGCGCTCTTGGGCTCCGGCAACGTGAGCGTGTCCGGAACCCTGAACAGCATCGCCAGCAGCGCTTTTACGCTCGAATTCTTCGCCAATGCAGTATGCGATGCGTCCGGCTATGGTCAAGGTCAAACGTACATCGGAAAGGCCGATGTCAGCACCAACGCCAGCGGCAATGCGAACTTCGGCCCCCTGACTTTCGCCATCCCGGCAAATCAACGCGTCATTACCAGTACGGCAACTGACGCGGCAGGCAATACGTCGGAATTCTCAAAATGCACCAACAACGATGGCATCTTCTTTGACGGTTTTGACTCGTGATACTTGCGGAAAGAGCGTTCATGCGCCGGGCGACCGAATCGACCTCGCCGGCGCTGGAGTCGACTACTTGAGACGCAAAATTATCAGTCCGTTTGCTGCTGATCCTTCGTCCGACATTGCGTCAAACCGGCAATTTGCGCGTCAGATAGTAGGCGGCCAGATTGCCGATACCGGTTGCGCCGAGCAAGATCGCGATGACACCTGGGGTGAGGTCGCGCAAGTTCAGCGTTTCCATCAAGCCGAAGCCGACGGCCATGGCGATCAGGATCGTTCCCCAGCGCAGGGTGGCGTGGCGGCGGCGGAGCTCGTCGGCTTGAACAATCGACTGGATCAGCTCCTGCGACACATTTGAAGCCACCAGTTGTTTGCGTACGCGGGCATCGACGATGGCCTTGATTGCATAAGTGATGCACACGAAGAGGGTAATCGGGATCAGGAATTCAAGATTGTTCATGGGCTGGACCTGGTGATGAGTTGCGGTGCGGGGAAGGAGATACGGCGATGCTTGGGACGGTTGCAACGCGGGCACTTGCAACCGATTGCCGCAAGGGCGTATCTGAGGGGAGGTGAATGAATTCCCGACCCACCATGCCGAGGATCAGGCCCTCGTCGATGCCGTCTTGAACGGATCGCCGGGTGCTTTCGAGCGTCTGGTGCGCGAGTACCAGAGACTTTGCTGGCATGTGATCCATCGCATGGTCCGGCACACCGAGGACACGCAGGATCTCTGCCAGGAGGCTTTCCTGCGCGTGCACCAGTACCTGCATCAATATCGAAACGAAAGCGCGTTGAAATCCTGGATCGCCCAGGTGGCCTATTCGGTGGCCAAGCGCCATCTCGAGCGCAAACGCATTCCGCTGGCGGAGCCATCCACGGATGGGGACGGGTTGTCGCCGCTGGATAGGGTCAGCGATGATTTCGATATCGAGGCAGCCAGTATCGAGGGGCAGTCGTCCAGTTATCTGCACGAAGCCATCGATTGCCTGCCGCCGCTGCAACGCACGATCCTTACGCTTTACCATCTCGAAGAGATGCCGATCGCCGAGATCGCCACGATCACCGGTCTGGCTGAAGGCACCATCAAGAGTCATCTGTTCCGCAGTCGCAAGCATTTGCGCGACGCATTGAACGAGCACATGGGAGTCGCCGCATGAATCCGGAAGAACGTGAATGGATGGCCCAGGAAGCCGCGACATCGTTTGAGCGAACGGGGCGCATTGCATCGGATCTGGATC
>JBDTCQ010000262.1:0-3482 GCA_039923515.1 Dokdonella sp. | reverse complement strand
TTTGAGGCGCGTTTCGCTGCCGCATCGTGCCGACTGAGTAGAATTTCAACAGCCTGTTACGCCCACTCGGTGAGACCCTCGACTTCATAGGCGCGCTTCCATGAAGGCCGTGCCTTGACGCGTTGGGCGAGTGCGTCAATCGCGGGCCAGCGATCGGCCGGTTTGGGCATGTTGCGTGACCAGCGCATCAGCATCGCTGCGTACAGATCGAGCAGGCTGAATTGCGCACCGAGCATGTACGGGCCGTGTGCGCACAAATGCGCATCGAGGCGATCCCAAGCCGCTTCGATGCGGCGTTTTGCAAATTCGCGCATCTCCTCGGCCTGATCATCCGGGCCGAAATCCGTGGGATAGAACCACTGGCGGAATGCCGGCTGCACGGTGTTGGCCAGATGCAATACCCACTGCAGGTAGAGCCCGCGATCAGCCGCTCCGGCGCTGGGTGCGAGTCCCTTGTCCGCATTCCGCTCACCGAGCAACAAAAGCAGCGCTGCGCACTCGTAGACCGGCGCGCCATCGATGATCAGGGTCGGCACCACGCCATTCGGATTCAGGCGCAGGTATTCCGGATCCTTCTGTGCCTTGGTGTCGAAATCGACCCTGCGCAATTCATGCGGCAGGCCAAGTTCGAGCATGGCGAGATGAACCACCAAACTGGCCGAACCGGGTGAGTAGTAGAGGGTGAGCATGTGGGGATCCTTGGGGATGTCGTTGAGGTGGCGATGTTGGGTTTGATCTCGTCGCAGCATGCAAGAGCGCGCCGAGCCTTTTTACGCTTTGGTCACTTTCCTCGCGTTACTGCTTTGTTGTTGGCTTGATGCTCACGGCGCGGAACAGCGCATCGCTGTCGTAAAGCCGATCACCACGTATCGTCGTGCGCACCTTGCGAATATCCGCCATGTTGATGGTCGGGTCGCCGTCGACGAGGATCAGATCCGACACATACCCTGCCGCGACCCGACCATAGTCATCCTCGCGTTTCATTACTTCCGCGCTGCCGCTGGTGGCGATGCGCAGCACCTCGATGGGCGGGATGCCGGCCTCGACATACAGTTCGAATTCGCGTGGCAGGGTCACTCCAGCGAGGTTGTCGGTGCCGGGCACAATGTGCACGCCGCTGCGATAGAGCACGCCGATCAGGTTGACCATCGCCTGATAGGAGTCGCGGAACAGCGCCTGCTGGCCCGACTTCATTTCAAGACCACCCGAGCCAGAGCGCATCTGGCGCTGCCACGTCGTTGGAAAGCGATCGACGATCGCCGCGAAACCCGGCCCCGGCATACCCGGCCGGCTCAGGAACATGTCCTCGAACGTGCCGACCGTCGGATCGATGACGATCTTGCGATCCTTGAGCAGCTGGATGAAATCGCGCACCGGCTTGGAGCTGAGATCGAGTGCCGCGCCGTATTCGGCCACCGTCGTGAATCGCGCCGGTGTGCGCGTGTCCTGGACTTTGTCGGCCATGAAATTGAGGAACAGCATGTTGATGTGCTGGATCTCGTCAGCGCCGTTCTCGACGAACTGGCGCGCGGTCATGTAGGCCGGTACGTGTCCGCTGACGCGCATGCCCAGTTCGTGGGCCGCCTTGGCGATGATCGGCATCAACTCGGGTTTCACCGAGCTGTAGATCTTGATCTGCTCGTGGCCGGTTTCCTTGTACATCTTTACTGCATCGAGCGCTTCCTGCTCGGTATCGACCAGCACCTTGGTCGGTCCGGAGAACGGGCTTTTTCCATCGATGATGCCGGCACGGATGATGCGCGGGCCAATATCCTTGCCGGCCTCGATTCCATCGATCAATGCCTTCAGCGACTCGCCCTGGTTGCCCATGTCACGCACCGTGGTGACGCCTGAAGCAAGCTCAAGCAAGCCGTCGGCACCGCCACTGAAATGCACGTGCATGTCCCACAGGCCGGGCATCAGGAATCGGCCGCCGCCATCGAGTTCCTCGACACCTTCCAGCGATGCCACATCGGCAGCACCAATCGAGACGATCCTGCCGGCATCGATCAGCACAGCACGGCCGTCGACCACTTCACCGCTGGGGGGATCGAATACGCGCACATTGCGGATCAGCAGCGGCGAGGTCAGGTTGCGCGTCAGTTCGTTGGCGCGTGTTTCTGCCAGACGCTTTTCTTCCTGCTCCTGGCGATCACCGATGACCTTGAGCGTATCCTCGAAACCTTCGCGAATCAGGGTGCTGAAGCCGGAGTAGCTTGCGAAAAATTGCTGGTCCTGATCCAGCCAGACGAAACCCGGCAGCAGGTCGAGACCCTTGATCGCATACAGATCAACCGTGCGCGACTCCTGCTTGCCCTTCACCTCCAAGGTGGCGAGCTTGTGGATCGCCGCCTCGCCACCCGGAATCAGTGGAAGCCGGTGATCCGGCGCCTTGAGCAGGGCGCGGGCAAGCAGGATTGAATCCTCGGGCACCTGGTTCAGGCCAAGAAAGAATGCGGATCCCGTGACCGTCCGCTTCGCGTCCTCGGCACCGTTCTTCCAGACCACCTCATCGCCGGTGCGCGTGTAGGTTTCCGCGATTGGTGCTTTCAGGTAGTCGACGCCCTTCAGCTCGGTCGTCGTCGGCATGCCGTGGGCATCGAGCGAATAGTTGGCATCGAGGTTAGGCCCGCGTCCGCGATCGTTGAACTCGTAATGCACGGCGAGCTTGCCGTCCTCGCCATAACGCGCCTCCTGAAATCCGGCCTTGGTGCCGGCCATCAGCAACACGCTCTTTTCAATGCGCTCGGCGGCTTGCGCCGAACCCGCAGAGACAAGCAGCGCGAGCAGTATCGTGGGCATTGTTTTCATTGAAATTCCCCTATGTGCGAACCGGGCCATTATGGCTTCATCGGCGCGCGGAAGCCCGCTTGGAAAACTCCTTCTTCGATCGCCACCTGTGCATATGACCTCTCGCACTTGGCGGAATTGGCCGTTCAGGACTATTGTGCGGGTCCATTTGCCCCCGGGAACCCTCCATGATCCGAACCGCACTTGCTGCCGCACTCGTTGTTGCGCTGGCTGCCTGCTCGTCTCCATCCACGGAGACCGCGCCCCCCAAAGTCACCACACCCGCCGCAACTTCGGAGGTCGCCGCCCCCGTGAATGCCCTGCTGACCGCCAGTACCCTGCCGATGCAGGCACCGCCTTTCGACAAGATCCACGATGCCGATTATCAGCCGGCCATCGAGGAAGGCATGCGTCAGCAACTGGCCGAGATCGAGAAAATCGCAAACAATCCGGAAGCGCCAACCTTCGCCAACACCTTCGAAGCGATGGAGAAAACCGGCGAGCTGCTCAACCGCGCCGGGCGCATCTTCTTCAGCCTGGCCCAGGCCAACACCAACGACACCCTTCAAGCCGCCCAGGTCGCGCTCGCCCCGAAAATGGCCGAGCACACCGATGCCATCCACTTGAACGCCAACCTGTTCAAGCGCGTCAAGGCCGTCTATGACGCTCGTGAGACCAGCGGTTTTGATCCC
>JBDTCQ010000261.1:0-6870 GCA_039923515.1 Dokdonella sp. | reverse complement strand
GGGATCAAACGTCGATCCTACAGGACGCTGTGTGTCAACGACCCGGCACAAGGTACCAACCCTTCGCCGCTTCGGCGGCCATCCAATCACCCCTGGGAATCAATCCGTGAACAAGTCCAATTGTCGTGGTCCCATTCTTGCTGCGCTCACTCCGCTGGTCGTGGCCATTCTTGCTGCATCCGCTTCGGCGGCGACCCGATCCGACCTGCACGACCTCAACGTTGAACGCGTCAGCAACGCGTACGCTGCCGCAACAATATCCATCGGGATGCAGGCGTCAGCTACCGAACGTCATGCTGAAATGTTGAACCTGGACAGAGAGTCCGCCCTGCGTGTGCTCGCCACCAGTACGGATGCTGATGGCACCCTTCACTATCGCTACCAGCAGACCTTTCGTGGCGTCCCGATTTGGGGCGAACATGTGGTGACCAGCGATGACAAGAATGGAAATCTGCGTTCGCTGTTCGGTCGTGCGGTTGGTGGTCTTGCCAAAGACATTTCGACCACAACGGCCCGGATCACTGCCAGCACTGCGTTTGCAAATGCCAAGCGCGCCAGTCTCGGTGCCCGCAGCGGATCGATCCAGACCAGCAACGAATCCAGCGAGAAGATGATTTACGTCGATGACAACGACACCGCCCATCTGGCATACGTGGTCTCGTTCTTTGCCGACAAGGGCATCGGCTTGCTGGCTGCGAGGCAGTCGGCAAGCAGCGATCCGACACGGCCGTTTGTGATCATCGACGCCCTGAGTGGCGGCGTTCTCAAGCAGTGGGATGGCCTGACCACCTCGCTGATCGGCACCGGCCCGGGCGGCAACTCCAAGACCGGTCAATACACCTGGGGCTCGGGTGGCAAGTACGGCTATCTCGACGTCAGCCAGAGCGGCACGACCTGCACAATGAACAACACCGATGTGAAGTCGGTGAACCTCAACGGCAGCACCGGAAGCAGCACGACAGCCTTTACCTTCACCTGTCCGAACAACACCTACAAGGCCATCAACGGCGCGTATTCACCCATCAACGATGCACACTTCTTCGGTGGCGTGATTCAGAACATGTACTCCTCGTACGTCGGGGCGAAGGCGCTGACCTTCCAACTGGTCATGCGTGTGCACTACGGCAGCCAGTACGAGAATGCGTTTTGGGACGGCACAACGATGAGTTTCGGTGATGGTGCGACCACCTTCTATCCACTGGTCAGCGTTGATGTCGCCGGTCACGAGGTATCCCATGGCTTCACCGAGCAGCACTCCAACCTGACCTATTCCGGCCAATCGGGCGGCATGAACGAGGCTTACTCGGACATGGGTGGTGAGGCTACCGAGTATTACTGGAAGGGCAGCAACGACTTCCTGGTCGGCCCGGAAATCTTCAAGGGCTCGGGTGCGCTTCGCTACATGGCGAATCCGCCGCAGGACGGCGGCTCGATCGACAACGCGGCAAACTACACAAGCTCACTTGATGTGCATTACTCATCAGGTGTGTACAACAAGGCGTTCTACAAACTCGCCACCACGTCCGGCTGGGATACGCCAACCGCATTCAAGGCTTTTGCCCGCGCCAACAGCCTCTACTGGACACCGAGCAGTACCTTCAACAGTGGTGCTTGTGGTGTGCAGACGGCAGCGACCGATCTGGGTCTCAGTGCAGCGGCGGTCACCGCGGCATTCAGCTCGGTCGGTGTGAGCTGCGCAGGTGGGGGTGGTGGTGGCAGCACCGGCGGCCCACTGACAAATGGGGTTGCTGTAACCGGAATCGGCACAGCGACCGGCAATTCCGTCAACTACACGCTCGTGGTTCCAGCGGGTTCAGCCGGCCTCAAGTTCGTCATGTCGGGTGGTACCGGTGATGCGGACATGTATGTGAAGTTCGGCAGCGCACCGACCGACACCAGCTATGACTGTCGCCCGTATGTCGCTGGCAACTCGGAATCCTGCCCGATCGCCACGGCCCAAGCCGGCACTTACTATGTGCGGCTGAAGGCCTATTCGACGTTCGCGGGTGTCTCGCTGACCGGCAGCTACTCAACGGCCAGCAATGTTCCACCGTCGGCTGGCTTCAGCTTCACGACCAGTGCCTTGACCGCCAGCTTTACCGACAGCTCCTCCGATAGCGATGGCTCGATTGCCTCGCGCTCGTGGAACTTTGGCGACAGCACCTCGTCGACTACCACCAATCCAAGTCACACCTATTCATCAGCCGGCACTTACAACGTCACGTTGACGGTGACCGACAACAATGGTGCGACCAATTCGACGACCAAGGCAGTGACGGTTTCGAGTGGTGGCGGTGGTGGGTGCACGCCGTCAGGTACCGTGCTCTGCAGCGGTAGTTCGGTGACTGGATTGTCGGCGGCGAAGAATGCCTGGACCTCGGTCTACACGCTCGTCGTTCCCGCAGGTGCAACCAACCTGAAGTTCACGATTGCCGGTGGCACGGGTGATGCGGATATGTATGTCCGTCTCGGCTCTGCGCCAACGACGACGAGCTATAACTGCCGGCCATACACTGCAGGCAACAGTGAGACCTGCACGTTCGCGGCACCGACAGCCGGAACTTACTATGTGAGCGTCCGCGCCTACGCGGCGTTCTCGGGGGTCACCCTGTCGACAAGCTACACGCCGTAACAGCAAGCAGGTAGATTTGCATGTTTGTGCAATAAAAAAGCGGCCGGGAAACCGGCCGCTTTCTTTTAACGCTTTACCACGAGCCATTGCATCGTGCTAATCCGCCAAGGCGGATAGCGCTTTCCGCGAATATGCGTGGATCAGGACTGGCGCGTAGCAGAGGGTTTGCCGCCTCGCCAGCTGCGGCGCTGCTTGTTGCCGGCGGCATGTTCATGGTCGCCATTGCCGCGCGGCTGTTGAGCGTGTGGGCGACGGGCCCGACCCTGTTGGGGACGTGCACCACCACCACCGGGGCCATCAAGGCGCAGTGGTTGTGATGGCTCGAAGCCTTCCACGTTGATGATTGCGATGTCCTGCTTCAACAGCTTGCGGATATCACGCAGCAATCCTTCTTCTGCGCGACTGACCAGTGAGATGGCCAATCCTTCGGAGCCGGCGCGGCCGGTGCGACCGATGCGATGGATGTAGTCCTCAGCGACCATTGGCAGATCGAAATTGATCACCATCGGCAACTGATCGATATCGAGACCGCGGGCAGCGATATCGGTGGCGACGAGCACGTTGACGCGGCCACTCTTGAAGTCAGCGAGCGCACGTGTGCGCTGGTTCTGGCTCTTGTTGCCGTGGATCGCGGCTGCGCGCAAGCCGGCCTTTTCGAGCTGCTTGGTCAGCTTGTCGCAGCCGTGCTTGGTGCGGCCGAAGATCAGGGTCTGGCTGCCATCGAGGCTGAGCAGGTGCAAGAGCAAATCGCGCTTGGCTTCCATGTTGACCGGATGAACGCGATGGGTGACTGTCGAGGCCACGCTGTTCGGCTTGGCGATCTGGATTTCCTGCGGCGAGCGCATGAACTGGCTGGCCAGGGCCTTGATCTCGGTCGAGAACGTGGCCGAAAACAGCAAGGTCTGACGCTGGTTCGGCAAGGCGCTGAAAACGCGTTTCATGGCCGGCAGAAAGCCCATGTCGAGCATGCGATCGCCCTCATCGAGGATCAGTATCTCGATGCCGGAAAGATCTACGGTGCGACGCTGCAAGTGGTCGAGCAGGCGGCCCGGCGTGGCGACCACGATATCGACGCCACGCCGCAACGCGTCGATCTGCGGACCCATGCCGACGCCGCCGAAAATCGTTGCCGACTTGACGCCGATATGTTTGCTGTACAAGCGCACGCTGTCCTGCACCTGGGCGGCAAGTTCGCGCGTCGGGGTGAGAATGAGTGCGCGCGGCTTGCGTGCCAGTGGCATGCGCTTGCCGTCGGGATAAAGGCGCTCAAGCAAGGGCAGGGCGAATGCCGCTGTCTTGCCGGTGCCGGTCTGCGCGCTGGCCATCAAATCGTGACCAGCCAGAACAACTGGAATGGCTGCGATCTGGACGGGTGTGGGTTCGGTGTAGCCTTGTTCGCCAAGCGCGCGCAGCAGTGCTGGCGACAGCCCGAGGGTGTCGAAACTCATGGTGTAACTCCTGATGGATATCCCGGAGCGTCCCTGATGAACCGCGCTGCAGGTTTGAAATTTTCGGACACCGGTCAACAAGACGGGCATTCCGGTTTCGGGCGTCGGGACCACGAGCGGTGAGGATCGATCCGTGCCGTTGGACTGGCAGGGCATCGAATGACCGGAAGGGAAGCGGGGGTCAACGCGACTTAACCCGTCAATCTTACAGGCTTTTTTGAAATCCAGCCAGCACGATCAATCAGTCATTGACACGGCATGTGGCTTTCGGCCTTTGCTGTCCATTTCTGCCCGGGTTAATGTCTGACGGCCATGCGCATAACATTCGAACTGGAGTCCGCCGATATCGAGCGCTTTCACGGCGCATTCGAGCGGGCACGTCATCTTGTTTCAGGTGCCGACGAGGTCGATATCATCGATGCGGCCAAGCAGGCGCTTGATGCCATTTGCATTGATCGGCTTCCCGGCTACGTGCGCAAGCGGCTTGTTCACGTTCAGCGCCTGGTTGTGCTGCTCGAAGACGAGGATTGGAATCTGCCAGGACCCGAGCGCAGCGAGGCCCTGGCCGCGCTGGTCTATTTCAGTGATCCGGATGATCTGATCCCCGATCATCTCGAGGTCATTGGTTTGATCGACGATGCGATCATGCTCGAATTCATCGCCCGACGGATGCGGCATGTCCTCGCTGTCTATCGCCAGTTCTGCACCTTCAGAAGCGTGCTTGGGGCAAGCGCACACAATGATTCAGACCGGATCGCGAGGGCGCACGTGCTGGCGCAAGAGCGGTTGAGCTTGATCGAAGTGTTGAATACCCGACGCGAACGCCTGGACGCGCGCATCGAGCAACCGGCCTGACGGACGCTGCGCAGCACCTGCATTGCTGGTAGTCTCGCGCGCCTTTACGAAAGCACATCAAAGCCGGAGCACAGCATGCAGGTCGCCAAAGATACCGTTGTTTCGATGCACTACAGCCTGACCGATAGTGCCGGGATCGAGATGGAAAGCTCACGCGATTCAGGTCAACCGATCGAAGCATTGATCGGCCATGGCGGAATTATCCCGGGGCTGGAGAAAGCCCTGATCGACCATGTGGCCGGAGATCGTGTCGAAGTCGACGTGCAGCCGGGTGAGGCCTATGGCGAGCGCAACGAGGGGCAGGTCCAGCGCGTTCCAAAGAAATATTTCCGTGATGGCGCCAGGCTCAAGCCCGGAATGGCTACCGCGCTGGCAATGAAGGAGGGTGGCCAGCGCATGGTCACCGTCATCAAGGTGGGTTCGAGCGTCGTCGATGTCGATCTCAACCATCCGTTGGCTGGAAAGGCCCTTCATTTCAACGTCGAGATCCTCAGCGTGCGCGCTGCCAGTGCCGAGGAAATAGCGCACAAGCATGTGCATGGAAGCGGTGGCGTCGAGCACTGATCGACCGATCCGGCAGTCGAGAGGACTCAGTTGATCACGCGCTTCCCCGCACGGAAGCTGTCCTTCCAACCGGGCGCATCGAGCCGATCGAGTCGAACGGTGCCGCCGCTGTTGGGGGCATGCACAAATTGCCCGTTACCGACATAGATCCCGACGTGGCTGATGCGGTGACTTGCGGCAAACAGCACGAGATCGCCGCTTTGCAATCGCTTCAGCGGTACATCGCGTGCGCGGATATCGCCGATCGCCGAGGATGTGCGCGGCAAGGCAATACCGGCAGCATCGCGGAATACATATCCAACCAAGCCGCTGCAATCGAATCCTGATTCCGGCGTATTTCCGCCATAGCGATACGGAGTTCCGACCAGCGACATGGCGCGGAACAAGACGGCATTGGCCACGTTGATCGTTGCCGAAAAGCTGGACGGATCGCCATCTGGTTGACCCGCCGACGGCCGTGGTTCCGACCTGCCGCACGCGCAGAGCAGAAGTGGCAACAAGATGACGAGGCGTAGAAAGCACATCGCCCGACCTTGATTCAGGCCGGGCGATGTGTCAACCGGGAATAAAAAAAGACGCCGCACGCGGATTCGGTAACGGGCGACGCCTTCAGAAAATCATGCAGCGCTGGCGCAAAGCCTGAGCTTGGGTGTGGCGGCGACCGGCGCTTCGAAAAATACTTCTTCGTCACCGACCAGGGCTTCGTGCAAGGTCTGGACGGCTTCCTCGAATCGTTGCAGGCGCTCGTGCGATGCGGCCGCGACGTTTTCAGGAACCTGTCCGGCATCAAGCAGACTGCGCAGCATGTGCCGATGCTGATCGCTGAAATCCGGATCAAGCAAAGCTTCATCGAGTGCGCAGATCACGGCAGCCAGCCATCCGGATGTCGGTGAGCGCAGCGCCAGCAGCATTTCATTGGAAGAAGCATTCATTGGGATCCCCCGCCTGGTTTCGGTACTGCCAATGAATATGCAGGCTCCGTGCCAACAAAAACGTGTGATCCAGTTCTCACTTGAGTGCGCCAGTGTCTTGCTGAACAGGCTTCCGGACTAACGTTGTGGCGAGCTATTGGCCGCGTCCTGCTCAATGATCGCGACGGACTCGTCCGGTTTCGTCACTTGATGACAATGGATGACCCCACCTCACATGTCCGGGGAGAGCGCTTGCGTCGCGATTGCTGGTCCAGCGGGGTATCTGCCACGATTTGCCGAGACTGAGTAGAATCGCCGGCGATGAGCAAAAACGAAGCGGATGTAATGATTCTTGGCGGCGGCGTGATCGGACTCGCCTGTGCTTACGAACTGCTCAGGCAGGGACGGAATGTCACCATCCTTGATCAGGGTGAGGTGGGCTGCGGCAGTTCACACGGCA
>JBDTCQ010000260.1:0-4292 GCA_039923515.1 Dokdonella sp. | reverse complement strand
CGAGGCCATAAGCCAGCGCGGCCGCAGTCGCCTCGTTGATGATGCGCTTGACCTCGAGGCCAGCGATGCGGCCAGCATCCTTGGTCGCCTGGCGCTGGCTGTCGTTGAAGTAGGCAGGAACCGTGATGACGGCTTCGGTGACCGGTTCGCCAAGATAATCCTCGGCGGTCTTCTTCATCTTCATGAGCACTTGCGCGGAGACTTCCGGCGGCGCCATCTTCTTGCCATCGGCCGTTTCAACCCAGGCATCGCCGTTGTCGTGACCGATGATCTTGTACGGGACGAGATCGATGTCCTTCTTGACCTCGGCGTCGGTGAACTTGCGTCCGATCAGGCGCTTGACCGCCGAGAACGTGTTTTGTGGATTGGTCACCGCGCCGCGACGCGCCGTGGCGCCGACGAGCACTTCACCATCCTTGAATGCGACCACCGATGGTGTCGTGCGATCACCCTCGGAGTTCTCGATGACGCGAACCGTGCCGCCTTCCATGACCGCGACGCACGAGTTGGTCGTGCCAAGGTCGATACCGATGATCTTGCCCATTCTGTCTCTCCCGAAATGTCTGTTCGGCCGCTTCGGCCACTGGCGCAAAAATTGGGGGGTGTTGTGTCAGCTTTCAAGCGTTGCAGCGTTGGAATCTGCATTTTTTTTGCCGATTCGGAACGCTTACTGGGCAACGTTGACCATCGCCGGTCGCAACAGGCGCTCATTGAGCACATAGCCCTTCTGGAAAACAGCGACGACCGTATTCGATTCCTGGCCGCCGGATTCGACCATGCTCACGGCCTGATGATGTTCCGGATTGAACTTCTCGCCGAGCGGATCAACGATGACCAGACCGGCGCCGGTGGCAACCCCGATCAGTTGCTTGAGGATCATCTCGACGCCGGCATGCAGGCCGCCGTTGTCACCCTTGTCCGTTGCCAGCGCACGTTCGAGGTTGTCAATGACCGGCAGCAGTTCGCCGAGCAGCCGTTCGTTAGCGAACTTGCGCGCCTGATCGAGATCCCGTTGCAGGCGCTTGCGCTGATTGTCCAGTTCGGCGCGCTCGCGCAAGACCAGCTCACGCATCTCGCCAAGCTTGATTTCGTAATCAGCCATCAACTGGCTCAAGGCTTCTTCACCACTCGCCATGCTCGAATCATCGATCGATTCGTCATTGACCGGATCCCGCGTCGGTTCGGTATTTTCCATTTCGCCTCCAGGAACAAGAGCACGACCAGACGCCATCACGCCGTGGTCAATCAATACAACAAGTTCGTTCTATGCTTGCGGTAGGGTGCGCAGCCGCAACCAGAACCTGGCTGCCTGCAGAAATCCCTACCTCGCTCACCCTATGGGGGCGTAGAGGATCGGTTCAAGGCACCCGAGATCAGCTGGGCCGTGGTCGCAACCACGGGAATGACCCGCTCATAGGCCATGCGTGTTGGACCGATTACCCCGAGCACCCCAAGCACGCGCCCGCCGACCCCGTACGGCGCCGTGACCAGCGAATAACCCCCTAGCGCGGCGAATCCGGACTCCTCGCCAATAAACAGGCGCACACCTTCCGCCTTCGAACAACGCTCGAGCAGTTGCAGAAGATCGCGCTTGCGCTGGAATGCATCGAACAAATCGCGCAGACGATCGACCTCGGAAAGCTCGTTGATTCCCATCAGGTTGGTCTGCCCCGAGACGAGCATGTCGTTGTCGACGGGTGACTGGAACGCGGCCTGGGCAACCTCGACCGCGGTTGCCAACAGACTGTTCAGGCGCGCCCCTTCCTCGCGCATCTCACGCAGCAGGCGTCGACGGATCTCATCCAGGCGCATGCCTGCATAGTTGGCGTTGAGGAAGTTGGCGGTCTGTTCCAGCTCGCTCGGCGCATGCGGCTGCTGGGTCTCGATCACACGGTTCTGCACCTGGCCGTCGGTGAAGACCAGGATCACCAGAATCCGGTTGGCATCAAGGGCGACGAAATCGATGTGCCGGAACGGAAACTCATCATGTCTGGGCACGCTGACAACGCCGACAAAGCGCGTGATCTCGGAAAGCAAGGCACTGGCACTGCCGAGCAAGGCCGGCGTCGCCGCACCGGTCGGCAACTCCCGGCGCAACTGCTCGACCTGGGGCTCGCCGAGAGGGCGCATCTCAAGCAGGCTGTCAACAAACATCCGATAGCCTTGAGCGGTAGGAATGCGCCCTGCCGAGGTATGCGGGGCGGCGACCAGACCGGCATCTTCGAGATCCGACATGATGTTGCGGATCGTCGCCGGACTGAGATCGAGCCCGGACGACTTGGCCAATGTTCGCGATCCGACCGGCTGGCCATCGGCGATGTACTGCGCGATCAAGGTGCGCAGCAGGGAGCGCGAACGCGCGTCGAGCGAATCGTGGCGGCCGGAACTAGTCATCCCATCAGCATACACAGCGCCACCGGGCAGGCAATAGATATCTGAGGAACGGATACGGGCCAGTCCGTGGGAGGGAGTTCAGTTCCGATGCGCTTTCCCGTTTCCCCGAAGCCATCACGAGTCAAAGGAGTCAGCGATCCCGGATTGGCTGAAAAAAATGCGAGCCAGCCGACGCTCTCAATCCAAGCCGCATGATTCCAGCGAGACGGCAATCTCACCGAATGATTCCAGACTTGCGACAATAGCCACTGACCCGGGCAGGCCGGACGGCAATTCACAAGGGTGCTGCATGTTGCGTTCGCTTTACGTCAAGGATTTCGCCATCGTCGGCGAGGCTGAAATCGGATTTGGCCCCGGGCTGACCGTCGTCACCGGCGAAACCGGTGCCGGCAAGTCGCTGCTCGTCGATGCCTTGCTCCTGCTGGCAGGCAATCGTGCTGAAGCCAGCCTGGTCCGTCATGGTTGCGAGCGCGCCGAGCTGTCGGCTGAATTCGATCTCGGCCAACGCGATGATCTTCTGGCATGGCTGCGCGAGGAGGAACTCGATGACGACAGCGCCTGCCAGTTGCGGCGCGTGATCCGCAGCGAAGGCACGTCGCGTGCCTGGATCAACGGTCGACCGGTCACCCTGACCCAGATGAAAGCCCTCGGCGAACGCCTGATCGAGATTCACGGACAACACGAGCATCAGGCCCTGCTCGAACGCAGCCAGCAACTCGCCCTGCTCGATGCCTTTGGCGCGCACGACCAGGCACTGGATCAGATCAGCACGATCGCGCGTGAATGGCGCGCCCTCGAAAGCCGCATCCGCGGGATTTCGAGCGGCGAGGATCATGCCGAGCGCATCGAATGGCTCATCCATCAAGTCAAGGAACTCGATACGCATGCCTTGTCCATCGAGGCTCTTGGCGAACTTGAGGAGACCCACCGCAGGCTGGCCAACTCCGGGCAACTCCTGCAGGGTTGTGCCGGACTTGCCGACCTGCTGGATGGCGAGAGCGAGTTCAGCATTGCGCGCCTGATTGCTCGCGCGCACGGGGAGAGCCAACGCTTGGCCGCACTCGACCCGACCATGCAGCCACTGGGCGAATTGCTCGATGCCGCCCGTATCCATGTCGATGAATCGATCGATACGCTGGGTCGATACCAAAGCTCGCTCGATCTCGACCCGGAGCGCTATGCAGAAATCGATGCCCAACTCGGCAAGCTGCATGAGCTGTCGCGCAAGCACCGCGTCGGCATGGCCGAACTCAATGCTCATGGCGAATCGCTTCATCTCGAACTCGAATCGCTGCGCGACGCCGGCACCGTGCTGATCAAGCTCGAACGCGAGCGCGGCGAACTGTTTGCCCAGTACAAGACAGCCGCCGCGTTGTTGAGCCAGGCACGTCGGGAATCAGCGGAGAAGCTTGCCCAAGCGGTCGGCGACCTGTTGGCCGAACTTGGAATGGCCGGTGGCAAGTTCGATGTCGAGTTGGAGCCGACGAACAGCGATGAACCCGATGCCCAAGGTGCCGAGCGTTGCGAGTTCATGGTCAGTGCGAACCCCGGTCAACCTTTGCGCGCCCTGCGCAAGGTGGCCTCGGGAGGCGAGCTTTCGCGCATCAGTCTCGCCATCGAAGTCGCCGCGCTTGGCCTCGATGATGTCGGCACGATGGTCTTTGACGAGGTCGATTCGGGCATTGGTGGCGCCGTTGCCGAGGTCGTCGGCCAGAAGCTGCGCCGGCTTGGCAGTCAACGCCAGGTGCTCTGTGTCACCCACCTGCCCCAGGTCGCCGCCCAGGGCCATGCGCATCTGCAAGTCAGCAAGGCAGCCGAAGCCGATCACACGGAAACGCGGATCCAGCACTTGGACGAGAAATCGCGTCGCGATGAAATCGCCCGCATGCTGGGCGGCA
>JBDTCQ010000259.1:0-2559 GCA_039923515.1 Dokdonella sp. | reverse complement strand
CCATCCGCGCCCTTGCGGAACCAGTTGACGTGGAAGACTTTCGGCAGTTTCGCGCCGGGTTTGTCGAACGATAGCCAATGCGCGAAATAGTCGGCGAAGTTGTAGCCGCAGAACGGCTTCATCGCCATCGAGTCGCGGCGCAGGACGCCGACCGCGCCGGTCGCCGCTGCGGTGGTTTCCGAGCCCATTGCGGCACCGACCAGCACGCCATGGGCCCAGTCTCGGGCCTCAAATACCAACGGAACGAGTGACGGTCGGCGGCCACCGAAAATGATCGCGCTGATCGGCACACCTTGCGCGGCTTCGGCCTGGGGCGACCAGCTCGGGCACTGTTGCGCGGCAACGGTGAAGCGGGCATTCGGATGTGCGGCCGGACCCTTGGCTGGGTCGTAGGCGCGACCTTGCCAGTCGGTCACCGGCTGGCCTTCGCTCAAACCTTCCCACCAGGGCTGGTTGTCCGCGGTGACGGCGACATTGGTGTAGATCGTGTCGTGCTGGATCATCTTCAGCGCGTTTGGATTGGTCTTGCGATCGGTTCCCGGGGCGACGCCGAAATAGCCGGCCTCGGGATTGATTGCCCAGAGTTGGCCGTCTGCGCCGGGCTTCATCCAGCAGATGTCGTCACCGATCGTCCACACTTTCCAACCGGCCTCGAGATAGCTCTTGGGTGGAATCAGCATGGCCAGATTGGTCTTGCCGCAGGCCGAGGGGAAAGCCGCCGCGATATAGCGGGTTTCACCCTGCGGATTCTCGATGCCAACGATCATCATGTGCTCAGCCAGCCAGCCTTCGCTGCGCGCCTGCCAGGAGCCGATGCGCAAGGCGTGACATTTCTTGCCGAGCAAGGCATTGCCGCCATAACCGGAGCCGATCGACTTGATCGACAGCTCTTCAGGGAAATGCATGATGAAGCGTTTGTCCGGATTGAGTTCGCCGGTCGAATGCAGACCCTTGACGAAGCTGCCTTCGCTTTCGATGCGACTTAATGCCGCAGCGCCCATGCGCGTCATGATGCGCATGTTGGCGACCACATAAGGCGAATCGGTAATTTCCACGCCACAGCGCGAGATCGGCGAATCGATCGGCCCCATGCAATACGGGACCACGTACATCGTGCGACCGCGCATGGCGCCCGCGAAAAGCGCATCGATCTTGGCATGCGCTTCAGCCGGATCCATCCAGTGATTGTTCGGGCCGGCATCGTCGCGGTTCTGCGAACAGATGAAGGTCAAATGCTCGACGCGCGCCACATCGGTTGGGCTGGAGCGATGCAGCGTGCATCCCGGATGAGTTTGCTCGTTGAGGGCGATCAGATCGCCACTCGCGAGCATCTGCTCGTTCAGCAAGCGGATTTCACCGCTAGAGCCGTTGCACCAGTGGATTTGAGCGGGTTCGGTCAAACGGGCAACGTCCTCGACCCAACGGTTCAAGGATTCCAGCGAACTTGCCATGTTGTCCTTCTGCGCGGGCCAGCGCCCGCTCTGCAAAGAATAAGGGGAGGAACGGTAGCGGCAGGGCCCCGCCTTGGCAAGGTCAGATGCCGCAAGAAGCGACCTGGGGCTGAGGCCAATGCGAGCGGCTCGACGACAGGTAATCCGCCGTGCAGACACCATGTCATCCGGGACAAATTCCTGGCTCCTTCGACGGGTGCGTGCGGATACGTGTTGTCGATGAATCCCCATTCCATCGACATGTTTGGCAATCGTGTCGATCGTGTCGACACGTCAGAGGGCATTGGGCTAGGCCGGCACCAGCGTCTCGATGACGTGATCGATATAGGCCTGGTACTCCTCCTGATCCATGCGCGGCATACCGTGACGCTGGTTTAGCTGGAGGAAGCCGCTGTAAGCGGTATAGGCAAGCCGGGCGCGGTGCTGGGCGGCGCGCGGCTCGAACCCGGCTTCGGCGTAGGCGGCGGTGAGCAGGGCGAGTCGGCGCTTGGAGATGCGTTCGATCACCGGTTGCACCAGCGGATTATCTGAAGCCTGCAGCAGGGCTGCATAGACAAGGTGGGATTGCACTTCGCGACTGACCCGCTGAAAAAGTTCGCGCAGGCGTTCGCGTGGGTCGCTGATGCGCTCAACGTAGCCGATGACTTGATCCTCGTCGCGCTGCTCCCAACGGTCGATGGCGGCCTTGAGCAGCGCTTCGCGAGTCGGGAAATGCCAGTAGAAGCTGCCCTTGGTCACGCCGAGCGTGCGTGCCAGCGATTCGACCGCGACGGCGGCAACACCGCCGTGGGCAAGCACGTCGAGTGCGGCCTGCTCCCAATCGGTTGCCGAGAGTCGTCCGCGCGAATCAGGTTTTTGTTCAGCCTCTGTCATTGGCGAAGTGTGCCGCAGCGAGGCCGGGATGAGAAGCAACAAGCCTCGATTCCATCATCGCCAGACAATTGATTTGCGCCGTGACTGTCTCCATACTTGTCCGTATGGTTTTAGCTTCGACATCCAGCGATTCGAGCACACAGCGTCTGCCGACCGCCGATGGCATCGCCTTGGCGATTGAGTACTTCGGTAGCCGTGCGCCTCGTGTCGTGTTCGCCCACGGCTTTGGCCAGAC
>JBDTCQ010000258.1:0-7929 GCA_039923515.1 Dokdonella sp. | reverse complement strand
ACAGGGCCGACAGCGGCATTGGAACAACCCATAACAGGCTGCTCGCCGTTCCCTGGTAGTCGCCTGGGGCGAGCAGCACATGCGTGCGGGCGGGATTGCTGATCACGGTTCCAAAACCGGTGTAGTCGGTATTGTTGGCCCCGCCGGGTTGGAACGAGTAACTGATCCTGGCCGTTTCGATGTCGATCACATCGAGGCGATGAGTGAGGCCGGTGCCAACAGAAATTTGCCCCGTGACAGCCGTCATCGGAGCGATCAACGTGAAACCGTGTGGATTGATCGGCGCCCCACCCAAGGGGTTGATGTATATGGGGGAACTCGCGGCCAGTCCGCCGGCGAGGTTTGGAATCACGACCAGGCCCGAAGGTCCGCCAATTTCGCTGCCGGTCGAGTAGACCAATTCCTGGGCTTGCGCTTGAGCGCCACAGAGCAAGACGCAAAGGATCGCGAAATCGCGCCTGCGCTTGCGTGAGTGCTTGCAGATCATTGCCATGCCCGTGACTCCCGGATTGCGGCTCCCGGCGTGCATTGCGCACGCCGGGGAAATACCCTGATGTCTATCGATTGCCAGCGCAGGTCCAGTCCCCCGTTGCTTCGCTCAGGCACGCGCCGCCGTTGCGGGCGCGGCAATCGAAGCACTTGCCGGCGCCGGACCAAAACGGTTGGCTGCGGGCGTGCCGGCAATAAAGCCGTTGAATACGAGCGCGATCAGGCCGCCGACTACGGGCACCAAGCCGATCAATATCCACCAGGCAGATTTGTCGACGTCGTGCCAGCGCTTGGCCTGGATCGCCAGTGCCGGCCAGATCATGAGCAGAGTCGCGATCACCATCGGCATGCTCGCGGCGCCGCTGGCATTGGCGGAATCTCCGCCATTCAGCATGGACATGACGCTGAGCCCGGTCAGCCCACCGAACACCACCAGCGCGACAACAAAGAACGCCCAATACGGGCCGCGACCGACCCGGCCCTCGAATGAAAAAAGCAGACTTTTCCAGTTCATGATCCAATTCTCCCAGCAGCAAGGGGGCGTGGCGCGATTGCCTTCGCCCGTGGAAGACCACGCAGATTCCTATCTTGCGAGGCCACTCAAGTCACGGCGCGAAAATATTTCGGCCGTCCAATCCATCACATCCAGTCGCATCGAGCAGGCCTGCGGTCAGCGGAACTTCGCAATACACGGATCGGCTCAGGTTCCTGCGGGATAGCTCACCGTGTTGTCGCCGGCACGTCCCCATGTGCCACGGCGATGCGACAGCAGGATTGGTCCGCGTACAAACCAGCCGATTCCGTCGTGCGCTTCGATCAGAAGCACCGCACTTTCGCCAAGGAGATATCCACCGTTGACCTTGACGTCACGCAGCATGCGTAGGGATTGCACATGGAGATTGCGCTGGCGGTCGATCAACGGAATCGCCTTGCCGCCCGCATCCTTGTCGCGGAAGACGATCTCGGCCATTCCTCCACCCGAATGCATGGCGGCATCCGGATCCTTCGCATCCACCGCCGCCGACATGGCACGCGTTTGCGCGACGAATGCCTTGCCGGCATCGCCTCCGTCCGCTGGCAACGGGGTTGCAGCCGTGGCCCAGTCGGTTCGCGGCTCACTGGCATCCATGTCGGGAATGCCGGCGGCGAAGAATTCCTGGACCAGGGTTTCGTTGGACTTTGCACGCAGCGCCGCAAACTGCGCAGGCGAATAGTGGATCGACACGATTTCGTAGTCGTTGCCGACCTTCGCATACGGCATCTTGATTGTTCCCGAACCGGAACCGGAACTGTCCTTAGGCTTGACCGCGATCGTGATCATGCCGTCCACGCTCGGCGCCTGCGCGTGCAGTTGCGCCGCCTGCTTTTTCAACTGTTCGCGCAGTTCATCGGTGGCCGGCGCCGCCGACACCGTGCATTTGGCCCTACTCGAGCAGGTGAGCACGTTATCGAGGTAGAAGAAGTGAAGTTGCGCAGGCGCATGATCGATATCGGCGAGCTTGCCGGCGGCATCAAAATCGCCGCTGTCGAGGGCGCTCTGCAGCGCCTTGGCCAACCCATCCGGCGTCGATGCGGCATGGCTGCAGGCACCCGTGGCAAGCAGAGAGGTAATAGCGATCGCTGACAGTAGAGTTTTCATGGGGTCCAGACTCCTGATGGTTTGATCCGACGTCCGCAACGGATGCCGCAATGTCAGTCAATGGCTAGCGCACGGTCTTGAATGTGTTGGTCAAGCCCAGGTCGAAATCTGCGTCGACCTTGGCGCCACCCATCGCGCTGTCATCGATATTCAGCTTGCCGGCGAGATGATCAGGCGTGTTCGTCGTCAACGTGAAGGCATCGCCGTGGGTGCCCCCGGAATACTGGGCGCGCTCACCGTTCAGGCGCACGGCATAGGCCAGATGCGAGGCATCGCTGTAGTCGACCATGGCGCCATCGGTCAGCGCGTGGTCGGCACAGGAAAGGGTCTTGCATGCCTTGATTGCCGCACCGATGTCAGCGCTCGAAAAATAGATGCGCAGGATGCTTTGCGAAGCGTCCATCTCGTCGGGACTGCGCACCATGTAGGCAAATTTCAACGGCGCGGTGAATGTCTTCAACGTGACCGTACCGGATACTTTGTCGGCGGCAAACACGCTGCTTGAAGCGAGCAGGATCAGTCCGAGCAGAGCTGTTTTCGTGAATTTCTGATTCATGGGATTCGCCTCGAATGTACAAGGATGGAAGAAGAGGCCGATCTGAATCGGCACCTCGCCGCCTGGCTTGAATGCGGCGCCTTTTGAAAGACGCAAAGGAGTGCTGAAAAGGATCATTGCCCGCAACGGGATCAGCGCGGAAATCGCGCTCGATATTTGCAAGCGTTGAGAAAGCAACGCAGCACGGTGGGCGCGGGCTGCACGCCGAGTCGGAATTGGATGCGCAGCGGGAAAATCAGCAACCGCGAATCAAGGGGATTCAGGCTCGCCCTGCAGCGCGGAGAGCCCGTTGCGTGCTTCCTCGATGCGCGGATCTGCGTCCGGCAGAAAACGCATACGGATATCGAGCGCATCGCTTGCCAGATGACGAGCCTCTGCGCGCGTCTCCGCGCTCGATCCGAGCAGGCGGGCCAGTTCGAGCCGTGTAGTAGCGGCCCATGGATGCTCGGCGCCCGGGATGTAGGTGAATGATGCCAGTGCTGCGTGGAATTCCTTGATGGCGCCGTCGCGATCGCCACTGTCGCGCAGGGCCAGTCCGAGGTAGTGGTGACTGAAGGCCGAGTAGCGGCTGCGTTCGCCGGTATCGTGAACCGCCCGTTGCAGCCCTTCGCGCTCCAGCTTCACGGCGGCGGTTGGATCCTTGCGCAGCCGATCCAATTCACCCAGCGTGTAGAACAGCACATAGTCGTCGAGCAGGCCTTTCCGAGCGTCGACGGCTTGGACTTCGCCCAGTTGTTCGGCTGCCTGGTCGAGCCGACCCCGCCGCAGGTTGACGACGCCGAGTCCTTGCAGCGCTCCCTGTGCGCCTGGAAAATCCCGGCCATAGCGGCGTTGCCAGATTCCGAGCGACTCGTTGAAGCTGCGCGCCGCGCCCTCCAGATCGAGCAGCTCGATCTGGGTCAGACCGAGATTGATCAGGGTGCCGGCCAGTGCTGGATCTTCAGCACCGAGCAGGCTGCGTTGCGCGGCGGCGGCACCTCCCAGTAATTCGTGAGCTTTCTGATACTGACCGAGATGGTAGTAAGTCAGGCCAAGATTGGCACGCGAACCGACCACAAACGGATGCTCGTCGCCCAGCGCCGGAGTGCAGATGGCCAGGCTGCGCTGAGCCTCCTCGAGCGCCTCCCCGTAGCGGGAGCTGCTGCGCATGACCATGGCCAGATTGGCATGGATCAGTCCGACCCGCGGGCTATCCGCTCCCTGGATGCGCGTCATCAGACTGAGGGCTTCGCGATAGTCGGCCTCCGCTGCCGCGAGTGACTTGATTCCCCACTCTGCATTGCCGGCGGTCAACACGGTGTTGCCCAGAAGGAAGTCGTCGACCGGCTGCTCGCGGGCAAATTGGACAGCGGCGGCGGAGAACTCCTTGGCCTTGGCGAATTCTCGTCGGGATACGGCGATCTTCGCGCGTGCATCGAGCACGCGTGCGCGATCCTGAGAATTTGAATCGCCGAGTGATTGCAGATGCAGGTCGGCGTCGTCGAGAAAGCTGCCAGCGGCATCGAGCTCCCCGAGCTCGCGAAGCGTGCTGGCCATCTCAATTTCGGTCCGGACACGCAGCAACGGAGCATCATCGGCGCGCCTGAGCATATCGACCGCCTGCTGCTGCAGCTCACGCGCCTGGGCATACAACCCCAGTTGGAAATAGATTCGACCCAGCACTCCTTGCAACTCCGCCGTCAGCGCGGGGTCAATCGGGCCCTCGCTCTCGAGTCGCTGGCGTCCGCGATCGAGCAGCTCGCGGGCGCTGACAACTTTGCCTTTCGCGGTATTCGGATCGACCGCGTTGAACAAGCCGAACAGGAAGTCCTTGACCGCCAGGGTCGTCTGCGCCTCGTGCGCCGTTTTCCGTGCCGCGAGTGCAAGGCCGATCGCGCTGCCGAGCAGTACGATTCCAATCACTGCAGCGGCGCTGACGGCAAGTACATTGCGGCGGACAAATTTGCGCACGCGATAGGCCACGCTGTCAGCACGCGCCGTGATCGGTCGGTTTTCCAGATATCGGCGAATGTCGTCGGCCAGCGCATGCACGCTGGCATAGCGATCGACAGGATTCTTCTTCAATGCCTTGGCAGCAATGATCTCGAGATCGCCGCGCAGCAATTTCTGCAACTGCAGCGATGAGCACTGGCGCGCTGCGGCAATGGCCGAAAGGTCTTCCCCGGCATCGAAGACAGACAAGCGCCTTGGCTCACCATCGACCACCGCGCGCGCGAGTTGCACCGGCGTTGAGCGCTCCGATCCGTGTGGACGGCGACCCGCCATCAGCACGAACAGGATCACGCCAAGCGCATAGACATCGGTAGCCTGGGTGATGGGTCCGCCGGTAATTTGTTCGGGCGCGGCGTGGCCGGGCGTCATGGCGGCGAGGCCTTCGCCAGTCATCTGCGATGCTCCGATGGCATCGGATTCGAGCAGCTTGGCGATGCCGAAATCGAGCAATTTCGCGTGGCCACCTTCAATCACCAGGATGTTGGATGGCTTGAGGTCCCGATGCACGATGAAATGGGCATGCGCGTAAGCGACTGCTGCACAGACTTGCAGGAAAATTCCAAGCCGCGCGGCCAGATCGAGCCGATGCGTGTCACACCAGTGATCGATGCGTTCGCCATCCACATATTCGAGCACGATGTAACGCTGACCGTTCGCGTCAAAGCCCGCGTCGAGCATCATTGCGATATGCGGATGGGTGAGACGCGCGAGGATGCGACCCTCTTGGGCAAATTGCTCATTCGCCCTGACGTCGGCCACCGCCTGACGCAACATCTTTATCGCGGCCAGGCCCTCATGTTGGCCATCGCTGCGCCGTGCAAGCCAGACCTGGCCCATGCCGCCGCTACCGAGCACGCGCCCAAGGATCCAGGCGCCGACACGCTGCCCGCCTTGCTCGCGCTCGATGGCGGGCACTTCTTCAGTGATCGCGTCAAGCATCGCATCGCCAGACAGGAACATGGCCTGAGCGGCACGCTGGTCGGCGCGGATGAGTGCCCGCACGCGGGCGTGCAGCTCGGGCTCTTCGGTTTCAATCCGCCTGAGAAAGGCACCGCGCGCCGATTCATCGAGATCGCACCACTGCGCGAACAATTCGAGTGCCGGATTCGGGCGCGGCCCGGCGGGCGGGTCAGGGCCGGTCATGTGCCGGCCAGGGCATCGAACAGGAATGCGCGCGCTTTTCGCCAGTCGCGTTTGACCGTCGGCACGGAGACCGCGATGACATCGGCGATTTCGCTTTCGGTAAGTCCACCGAAGTAGCGCAGCTCGATGATCTGGTGTGAGCGCGGATCAATTTTCTCAAGGGCTTCCAGGGCATCGTGCAGATGCTCGATGCTGCCCTCGGCGATGGCGGTATTGGCCAGACCGGTCGTCAATGTCAGCATCGCCTCGCCGGCGCCGCGCTTCTGTGCCTTGCGTTCACGAACGTAGTCGATGACCACGGCACGCATCACCTTCGAGGCATAGGCAAAGAACACGTTTCGCCCGGCGTTCGCCACCGCAGGTTGACGAGAGAATCGCAGCCAGGCTTCGTGCACGAGCGATGGCGCATCCAGCGACATCGTGCCGGCGCGGACAAGTTGCGAGCGCGCCAGTTTCATCAGCTCGGCATAGATCTGCGGTTGCAGATCGGTCTGCAACCAACCTGCCGCCTCGGGCAGTTCCCCTTGTCGGTGCATGGACATCTCCGCTGCCGTGGCCGCGATTTCGAAGCGAGTGAATAGTACGCCCAAGCGCCGCAGTGGTGCGCAAGACCCGTATCCGGGCGCAAGCACGGTCGGCGCGGCTACACTCGCCGGACCATCCTGCATTGAACTAGCATCAAGCCATGAATCCCGCAGCCAACCTGTTTCTGATCGGCCCGATGGGCGCTGGCAAGACCTCGATCGGGCGGCGCCTGGCGGCACAGTTTGGCTTGCGCTTTATCGATCTTGATCTCGAGTTCGAGGCGCGCCATGGCGCAAGCATCGCGCTGACCTTCGAAATTGAAGGTGAAGGCGGATTTCGCAAGCGCGAGAGTGACCTGCTCGGCGAACTCGTGCACCAGCGCGGCATTGTCCTCTCGACCGGCGGCGGCGCCGTGCTTGATCCAGGCAATCGCGAACTGCTGCGCAACAGCGGCTTCGTGGTCTGGCTAGACACCGATGTCGACACCCAGCTTGAGCGCCTCCACGCTGATCGCCAGCGCCCGCTGCTGCAGGGCCCGGATCGTCGCGAAACGCTGCTGCGCATGGCCGAATTGCGCAACCCGCTGTATGCCGAAACCGCCGACCTGCACATCAGCGCATCGGGCACCGGCAGCAGTGCAGCGATGGCCCGCCATGTCGGCGTGCAGATCGCCAGAACCTGGCAACTCCTTGAAACGGAAACCACCCATGATTGAGCTTGAAGTCGCTCTCGGCGAGCGCAGCTACCCGATCCATATCGGCAACGACAGCTTGCGCCAGGCCGCACACTGGAGAACGGCGATCCGTGGCCGGCACGCGCTGGTACTCAGCAATGCGACGGTTGCTCCTTTGTATCTGGATCGCGTCATCGCCGGCCTTGACGGCCTCGTTCACGGCACACTGATCCTCGAGGACGGCGAGCAATACAAGACGTTTGACAACGTCGCGCGCGTGCTCGATACGCTGGCTGGGCTTGGCGCCAGCCGCGACGCCACCCTGATTGCCCTCGGCGGTGGCGTCATCGGCGATCTGGGCGGATTTGCCGCCGCCTGCTGGATGCGCGGCATTGATTTCGTGCAGATGCCGACCACGCTGCTGGCCATGGTCGATTCCTCGGTCGGCGGCAAGACCGGGGTCAATCTGCCAGCCGGCAAGAACCTCGTCGGTGCCTTCCATCAGCCGCGTGCGGTCGTGATCGATACCTCGACCCTGGCGACCTTGCCCGAGCGCGAATTCCTCGCCGGGCTCGCCGAAGTGATCAAGTACGGCGCGCTGGGCGATTCGGCGTTTTTCGCCTGGCTCGAAACACATGTCGACGCCTTGCTCGCGCGCGAGTCTGAAGCACTCGAAGCGGCCATCGCGACCAGTTGCCGACACAAGGCCGGCGTGGTCGCCCGCGATGAACGCGAACTCGGCGAACGCGCTCTGCTCAACTTCGGGCATACCTTCGGCCACGCGATCGAAGTGGAAGCTGGTTATGGCGAAATCCTGCACGGTGAAGCGGTCGCTATCGGCATGCAGCTGGCCGCAAACCTTTCCAGCCGACTCGGGCTCGCCGATGCAGCGGATGCGGATCGCCTGCACAC
>JBDTCQ010000257.1:0-4663 GCA_039923515.1 Dokdonella sp. | reverse complement strand
CGCTGGAAACCTGGTAGCGGGGGCAGGATTTGAACCTGCGACCTTCGGGTTATGAGCCCGACGAGCTGCCAGACTGCTCCACCCCGCATCAGAGCCGCGCATTGTAACGACGTCTCCTGAATCACGCAAGGAAGATCATGCGTTGAATTTATTCAGACGCTCCCGGCACGCAGATCACGCACAAATCGCTGCAACCTACCTGCTTCCGGCATGACGACGAGAACTCAGCGTTGCGGCAGCACGCCAATCTTCTGACCCGATGCAGATTTGCGCCAGACCAGCCAAGCCGAAAGGATGATCGCGAGGATCAAGGTACCGATATGAAAACCGCTCATGTCAGCCCAAGCTACTGCTCCGGCCATGTCGGGGCCAATACTGGTCAAGGCCGATCGCATCGGAATGCCGAGGTAGGAGGCCACTTTGGCCGCCGCCAGCAGATAGCTTGCATAGGCACAAGCCACGGCAGTGCCGAACATGGCCAGCAGCGCACCGCTGAGAGTCCGTGCAAATCCCTGGCGGCGCACGACCACCGCGATGATCAAGCCGACCAGCAAAGAAACACCAATCAGGTCGATGCGCGCATACAACTGCAGCACGCACCAGACTGCGCCCGCGGCGAGCGCAACCATCAAGACGGTTGCCACGCCGATGACGCGTGCGGAAATTGAACGATTCGGCGGATCAAGAGCCATCAGCTGGCTCAACGTTGCAGCATTGCGATAGGTCGTTCATCTAGGTGTGCCAAGTGACGAGCGGAGGCCGGATTCTAGCGGCGTTGCCAGATCCGGTCTAACCCGCCGTTGTCGGAGCCTCCTCTCCGGCTGCCAGCATGCACCGCACGGATTCGGGTATTGGCTGTCCGGGGCAGACATCATTGGCGGGAATCGGAACGCCCGCGGAAAGCGTCAGCGGTATGACCCCAGCCCATATCGGCAAATCTCGATCGGCCGGATCATCCTTTGGCCCGCCACTGCGAATCTTCGCGCTGGCTTCCACAATGTCGACGCGCAGCAGTGCTGTCGCATTGATCTCGTTGCGATCTGCAGTCCGCGCTTCGCCGGCTCGTCCCGGTATCAGCGCATCGACAAAGCGCGCAAAGATGGCTGCTTTTTCAGCCGAGTCGATGATCGGCACAGCCTTGCCGAAGGCAACCACAGAACGGTAGTTCATCGAATGATGGAACTGCGAACGCGCAAGCACGAGACCATCGATCAAGGTCACACACAGGCAGGTATCGATTCCCTCGCCGAGGCGGCTGAGCAAACGACTCGCGATCGAGCCATGCAGATAGACAACGGGGCCTTCGCGGACATAGGCCATCGGAATGACAAAGGGCTGCCCGCTGTCATCCGCAAAGGACACATGGGCAACCCAGCCTTCATCGAGGATGGCATGGATGGTCGCCTGGTCGTAATGGCCGCGTTGGGCGACGCGCTTGAGCTTGCTTCGCAATGGTTGGCGCATGGGAATACCTCGCTGAGTGGGCTTGACGCAGCCAGCATGACGGCGGAAATTGGTCGCTTGGAGCGCCACCCCTGCGCAATTGAATGGAACCAATCGTGTATATCCCACTCGATGGTAAGGGACCGCGATACGCACAGCTGATCCGCGCATTGAGAGCGGCCATCCTGGAATCACGACTCACCGCAGGCGCTCGCATCCCGGCGAGCCGGATTCTCGCCAGCGAACTCGGCATTTCACGCAATACGGTCATTGCCGCCTACGATCAGTTGCAGGCTGAGGGATTTCTCGTCGGTCGCATCGGCGCCGGAAGTTTTGTCGCCGAAATCGGCAATCGCAGCGCGCCGATTCACGACTCTGGCGAAGGCAATCTGGTTGCGCCGCTTTCAGATTTCGCACGGCGCGCCCTTGCGCTCAATGACGGCGTGCAGATTCCCGGCCATCAGCACCGTGACTTGCGCTACAACCTCCAATACGGCCTGCCGCTGACGAATACCGCGCTGGCCAGCGCGTGGCGTCGCGAGATCAGTCGTGCCGCTGAACGCGCTGAATTCGACTATCCCGACGCGCAAGGCCTGCCGGCGCTGCGTGGGCAGATCTGCGACTACCTTGCGCGCAGACGTGGCGTGAGCGCGGCGCCCGAAAACATCCTGGTCGTTTCGGGCACACAGCAGGCCTTCGCCCTGGCCTCGCGCGTTCTGCTCGAAAGCGGCGACACCGTGGCGCTTGAAGATCCGCACTATCGCGGGGCCCGCCAGATTTTTTCGACGTATGGCGCACGGGTTCGTGGCGTCAGAGTCGACCATGAAGGCCTGGTGCCATCGGCCCTGCCGGATCGTGCACGCCTCGCGGTCGTCACCCCGTCACATCAGTTCCCGACCGGCGCCCTGTTGCCACTGGGTCGCCGCGTTGAGCTGCTCGACTGGGCCGTGGCAAGACACGCGTGGCTGATCGAAGATGATTACGACGGCGAGTTCCGCTTTGGCGGCCGACCGCTGGCGGCGCTCAAGTCGCTCGATCATGACGGCCGGGTGATCTATATCGGCAGCTATTCAAAGACCCTGTTCCCCGCCCTGCGGCTGGGCTACATTGTGCTGCCCGAATCCCTGGTAGCCGCCTTCCGCGCAGCCAAATGGCTCGAAGATCGCGGCAGCAACACCCTTGAACAGGCCGCTTTGGCTCATTTCATGGCCAGTGGCGGGTTCGAGCGCCATTTGCGCCGCGCGGCCCAGAGTCTGCGCGTCCGCCGGGCGGCAATGCTCGGCGGCCTGCACAAGCATGCCGCCAATGCAGTTGAGGTGGTCGACTCGAATGCCGGCATGCACTTGGCCGCCTGGCTTACCTCCGCTGACCATGCCGATTGCGAACGCCTCGCTGCGCACGCGCGTATGCGTGGACTCGGTCTCTACACGATCGCACCGTACTCGCTGCAGAAATCATCCAGACCCGGGCTGCTGCTTGGCTACGCCGGCCTGCCACCGACCGATATCGAAGCCGCCATGAAACTGCTCGGACGCTGCCTGCGAGAGACTGGCCTACACGCTTAGCCTGTCTGACTTGGCTCGCGTATATCCTCTGTTCGCCGTCAAGCGGTTTTCGCGCGTTTTGTAGGTTGGCGCTGAGGGCAGGCGAAGCCCAACGCTGCGGGGTGGGTCGGGATTGCGAGTGGCTTGGGGCTTGAGGGGTGTTGGGCTTCGCTTGCGCTCAGCGCTAACCTACATTGTTGCGTAACGTTTCGCCGCAACCTGCGAAGTTAGCCAAAGTGAAAGCTGTCGTAGGGCGGAACCCGCGCAGCGGATTCCGCCGCAGGATATTCGCCTCTCGAGTACGCGAATCCCGCGCGAACGGTGGAGTCGCTCCTTCGCAGTTCCGCCCTGCCTGTCGAACGCTCGTAGGCGATCGAATATGTCGCAACAAACCGGCTTGATCGTACCGGCATCGCCCTGATATTCCTGCGGGCGCGGATCACAAGCCGCATAATAGGCAGTCACGAGATCAGGATCACCGGAATACCCGCGAAATGAGTGGATACAGCACAACCTCGGAGCCTGTGCGCTTTGAACGAGACTGCCCCGCCGTCATGGTGCCGCAGGGGGATAATGTCGTCCTGCCGGCCGGTCAAGCGGGCTATATCACCCAGGCACTCGGCGGCAGTTTCACCGTATTTGTCGATGGCAACCTGTTCCGCATCGCCAGCAGCGATGCCGATGCGATTGGCAAGACCCAACCCATACCGCTGGAGCTGGCGGCCGATGCCGCCGATGAAGACGTCGAAAAGTTGGTCTGGTCGCAATTGCGAACTTGCTTTGATCCCGAGATTCCCATCGACATCGTCGAACTCGGCCTCGTCTACGATTGCGATCTGGAAAAAACCGAAGACGGCCAGCGCAAGGTCAGCATCCGCATGACCCTGACCGCACCCGGTTGCGGCATGGGCGAAATTCTTGTCGAAGACGTACGCAGCAAACTCGAAATGATCCCGACCGTCAGCGAAACCGATGTCGAATTGGTGTTCGACCCACCATGGACTCACCACATGATGTCGGATGCAGCCAAGCTCGAAACCGGAATGTTCTGATTGCCGATCAGGAGCAGTCTGCTTCCGGGCGATTGCAGGATTGGTGGGCCGTGAAGGATTTGAACCTTCGACCAATGGATTAAAAGTCCACTGCTCTACCGCTGAGCTAACGGCCCCGCTTCAATCAAAAACTCTATCGCGCAAAGCGCGACGATCACTCCCCTCTCCTTCATGCCCCATGGGTACACCGGGAGAGAGCACGGGGTGGAGGGTACGGGCCCATTTACGACCTCCGCCCACCCCCGCTCGCTGCAGGAGCAGGCTTCAGCCGCGATGCTCTTGTTCATGTGGCAGAAGAGCATCGCGGCTGAAGCCGTTTCCTACGAAGATCGTGAAGATCAGGCCTTGTGACTTGGCAGCCACTCCCCGTTTCACGCGAACCGCGAAGTTTAACGGCATATTCAATTCAACGATAGCGGGTCGGGTCAGAAATTCCGGCTGCGGAGAAACCTTCCGCCCGCAGACGGCAGGCGTCGCAATGACCGCAGGCGCGCCCTTCGGCATCGGCCGAATAGCAGGAGACGGTAGTCGAGAAGTCGATGCCAAGCCGCTCCCCCTCACGTGCGATGTCTGCCTTGCTCAAGTTCATCAGCGGCGCCTGCACATGAATTCCGTCACCTTCAA
>JBDTCQ010000256.1:0-11721 GCA_039923515.1 Dokdonella sp. | reverse complement strand
GGGCTGCAGAATAACCCGAACATTTCAGGCTCGGCCGAAGTCGCGCAGATGATTCCGCCGCTCACGCAGGTTTTGCGCCGTCAGCTCGCTTGGTTATGGCAGGCCGGAAGACGCCATCTGAGCTCCGGAATACTTTTAGGTCCAGAGCGGAAAGCAACGGCAATCTTCGGCTTGACCGGCCAACGTCAGAAGTTCACTGGCAAGCATGGGGCCATCAGTCCCATTATTTCGGCGCGGAGCCTTCAAGCTTCAGATCCTTCATCGCCCAGATGAATTCCACGGACAGGACACTGGCGTTGCCATCGTCGACGCGGATCCGGCAATTGACGTTCTGGGTGAATTCGGTCGACAGGCCCCGATCGAAAACAACCTGACTGCTCAGATGCCAGATGTCGCCCGCCCCATTTTCCTGTTTCGCACTCGCTGCCAAACTGCTCGTATCAAGGTCAAACGTCTTGCCCGCCAAACGCTGGTTAACCTCGGCGACACAGGCGCCTGCCGCGAGCTTCGCGGGTCCCGAGCCACCGCAGGCAGCCAGAAAAATGAACAGAAACGAGGCAATAACTGGACGCATCAATGGTCTCCCTTTTCAAGGCGATCCGGCCCACACAGCGTGATGCGGATCACAGCATCACGCTCGCTCGGAGTATAGGCACTCTGCCCAAATAACCCATGCTGCAATGCAACGGTAGCGTTCTTAGCTCAGTAGTGCGGCACACCCGGATCAATCTCGCTCGACCATGCTTCGATGCCGCCGGTGATGTTGTGGACAACGCGGAAGCCCTGCTCGCGGAAATGCTCGGCTGCACGCTGGCTCGAATTGCCGTGATGGCAGAGGAAGGCCAGCGGCGTTTCTTTCGGCAGCTTGACCAGCCGCTCATGCGAGGAGGCATCGAGCACCTCCGCGTCGGCAAACGCTGCCGCCGCGCGCTCTTCGGCGGGGCGCACATCGATAACCGTGATCTTGCCCTCGTCGAGCAGACGCTTGAGCGCATGCACATCCAGCCCATGCACCTTCGGCGGCGCGGCGGGGAGATCGATTGACAGGCCTTCACCCTGGGCCGTTTCTGTCCAACCGATGTGCGCACCCTTGGCACGCTTCGCACTGGCTGGATCAAACAACACATCAATGCCGTTGGCGAGCGCCCGGATTTCGCTGCCCTGGATTTCACGAAGCTGGAACTGCGGCTGGAAGCGCGCATCAATGGCCAGGAACAGACCCATGCCTTCGGCGTCGCCCAGTGCGTTGCGGATCTGCACCGCAGCGGTATCGCTGATGGTGATGTCGGGCGGCGTCCGATCCGGCTGCGTCAGCCCCAGCAGCGTATGCAATTCGCCGCTGGCCGCCATGCTCTGGACGATGTCGGCACCGCCGATCAGCTCGCCATCGACATACAACTGCGGAATCGTCGGCCAGTTGCCGAAATCCTTGATGCCCTGGCGGATTTCCGCATCGGCAAGGACATCGACTGTCACATACTCATCAAGGAGATCATTCAAGGCGCCGGCCGTGGCTGCCGAGAAACCGCAACTCGGGGCATTGCGCGTGCCTTTCATGAACAGGACGACACGGTGCTCGGCGAGCATTGACTCGATGCGCTGACGAACGGGTTCTGCTTGGGACATGAGGGTTCCTTGGAGACGGTACGGGAAGTGGTTGAGCCCATCATTGGTGCGCGGCAGCGTCGATGCAAGGGGGCAAGGTGACCGGTATGCGCGCCCCAAACGGATTCCCAGAGGGCAACCACCGGGGCATCTGGATCAAGGGGCCAGGGCAATGGGTGGTGATGAGACAAAGTAACCGGTCATCCGGCCAAGGCCAGTCGCGCCAACTTGCCGCAGTTACCTGCTTTACAGGCGGGCCGCAAGAGTCAGGACGAAAGTAATTACCGGGCGAAGCGGATTTCAAGCTGGTGGCAGTTGGTGGCGCAAACCTGCGTATTGATCAATCGAGGGGGCCCTCGCTCCCGCGGAGATCAATCATGAATTTACTGAAACCCGGTCGAACCGGGGTGGCGTCAGCCCTTGGTGTGCTGGCATTTGGGCTCGCCTGCGCAGCGGCGCCGGCGTTTGCCATCAACTACGACGGCAGCCTGGATCCCAGTCTTTCACCGGTCTTTGATACCCCGTTCGCCGGGATACCCGGGCTATTCCGCTATTCGGTGGATCTTGGCGGTGGCGGCAGTGACCACAACGCCGACAGCGCGACGGCAGTGGCGGTGCAGGTCGATGGCAAGATTGTCGTTGCCGGCTTTTCCTTTAACAACTACCTGGGTACCGACCAGAATGCCTGTGTGATCCAGCGCTTCAATGCAGACGGGTCAATTGACTACGGGTTCGGCGCCTCCGGGCAGGTGGTGCAGAACTTCAACCCGTCCGGTGGACGCAATGATTGCTTCCTCACCTCTGTGGCGCTTCAGGGCGACGGCAAGATCGTGGTCGCAGGCAACATCGCCGACGTCAGTCATGGCGAACGTGCGCTGATCGAACGATTCAATGCCAATGGCAGCTCCGACCACAGCTTCGCAAGTACCGGCTACTTTGTGGTGCCGAACAACAAAACTGCGTTCGCCGCTGTGAAAGTAAATCCCGCTGGTCCAATTTATGCCGCTGGGCGCGGCTCCGGGTTTTACGGGTCTTCCCACACGGACAATGATTTCTACCTGGCTGTGTTCAGCGCAACCGGTACCCTGACCCAGGAATTGACGACATTCTTTGATCTCGGTGCCGACAAGGACGATCGGGCCAATGCGATGGTTGTGGAGCCGAATTTCGGGCTGGCAAAGGTGTACCTTGTCGGTAACGCGAACAGCGCCCCGTATAGTGATCAGCCCCACCATCAATGCGCCATTGCTGCCTATGTCTATTCGCTCAACGACAGCGCCTTTGTGCCGGACACAACGTTCAGCGGCAATGGTGCGGCCAGCTTCGATATCCTCGCTTACAATGAGGGTGACACTTACTGCCGCGCCGCATTGGCACGCAAGGGAGGCGGAGTTGTCGTCGGAGGCGAGAGCTATTTCATCAGTACACTCACTTTGCCGGCTGGTCGCGCCAGTCACTACGCCTTGGGTGAAATCGACCGCAACGGATCAGTTCTCTATTCAAGCGCTCAAGGCAACTTTTTTCAAATGTTTGCCTTGCCAGGGATCTACAACGGCATCTTTGGCATGGCACGCGAGGCCGGCGGAAAGGTGATCGTGACCGGCTACGCCGGCACGGACGATGCGAACGGGCTGCCCTCCGACGGCGTTGCGATGCGGCTCCTTTCCAACTTCGTCACTGACCCAAGCTTTGGAACCGACCCCTCGCATCACATTACGCTCCTCAGCCTGGATGGGTTGGGCGGCCTTGATCCGGCGCAGCGTGAATGGGGTACAGCGATGGCCATGGACAACCACGGCCGCATCGTAGTGGTCGGCGAACGCTCGTACCAGTTGAGCAATACGCCCGGTGATTACGACTGGCTGATCTCGCGACTCAACATGTCGGATGTGATTTTCCGCGATGGCCTGGATGGGGTCGTGCCCGACTAGCTGCAGGCGCTGCCGTGGCAGCACTTCATCTGGCTCACGCGGATCGTGGTTGGCTATGCCCTGCTGAAATCTCTGATGAAGCGCTACACCATCCGCCGCTGCGGCTGGAATTGACGACGCGGAGCCGAACCTGTCGTGTCGCGTTGTCGGCCAAAGCCACGACTTTAGGGTGCCTCGACGCTCGGGTGCGCCTTTCGGGGACGGAGCTTATCCGGCTGTTTCGGTGTCGGAAATGAGGTGCCCGATCTTGACCAGGATGATGCAACCTTCGCGACTGAAAGGCTGGTGCTGGCTCAGGTGCGGATTGCGCAGCCAGCTTCCTCTCGGATAGCGGCCGTGCTCGTCTTCGAACACGCCATCGACGACCAGGATCTCCTCGCCGCCGAAGTGGCGGTGCGCATTGAAATACGTGCCCGGCGCCCAACGCACCAGAGCCGTGTGCTGGGTGCCAAACTCGTGCAACGGCATTACCGAAAGGCCCGGCACAAGACCCGGCAGCCAAGGCGTGTCTCTCGTATGCACCACTACCCGCGCCTGATCGAGCGGATCGAAGTAGCGCAGCTTCACAAACAGCACGCTGCCAGTGTCTGACCACGGAGCGTGCGCCGAGCCGGGGGGATTGCGGATGTAGGTGCCTACACCGAAACGGCCGCTTTCGTCGCAGAACTCGCCCTCCAGCACGAACAGTTCTTCACCAAGTTCATGCACATGGCGAGAGAAACGCGAACCCGGCGCGTAGCGCACGATGGAGGTGGCGCGAGCCACTTCATCACCGTCGCGTTCGAGCAGCTTGCGCTGGACGCCCGCCGCAGGCGAATCCACCCAGTCCATCGCGGAAGAATCGACGGTGACCCGCTCAGACCAGTCGGCACGAAGTTGCATGCTTTTCACCTATCAGTGGAAACCTCGACAGCAGGGTCCCAACACTCCCGGTAGCTCACGGCGTCACGGCTGTACTCCGCATCACGCTGCAGAGCATCGGGTTGGTCACATGGGTCGCCAACATGACGGTGCCTTCAATCAATATCAACGCAGGAAAACAAGATAGCAATAGCGGACGACCTGCCCCTTGTATGCCAGATGAGGTCGAATCTCGCATCGACCCGGCAGCGGCATGTCCGTGGCGCTGGTGCGCGCACCCGCATTCATCGGCTGCATGGCCTCTCCAGAGAGTCCCTGGCCACACCAGCCATGAGAGTCTGCACTGAGCCCCATCGCACGCGCGGGTCACGAGAGGGATCGTTTTCCACGGCAAAGACGTCTATGGTTCCGCGGGTGGCACATTCTGACTGGGGAGCCCATGCATTCCGACGACGACAAGACCCGTGTGATCTCGCGGCCGAACCCCGATGCCAACGCAACCGTTGTCATTGCGACGGAGGATCTGAGACATCGGCTCAGCGACGTTGCCACGGTGCGGTTGACGGTAGCGATAGCCAACGACGACGGCGCCACGGTCGAAATGGGTTCCTCGCGACCACAAGATCATTCATTCGATTCAGACCAGCCGTCCAACCGTGTCCGCTATGTCATCGTCGGCGAAGCCGGGCGCGGCGGCATGGCAACCGTGCATATCGCGCATGATCCAGCACTCTTGCGCAAAGTCGCCCTCAAGCAGCTTTCTGATGAGCTGCGCGGTATCGATCAGGCGCAACTGCGCTTTCTTCGCGAGGTGCAAGTCACCGCCCAACTTGATCATCCCTACATCATTCCCGTGTATGGCCTGGAAGTCGCACCCGGTGGTGCACCCGCCTACGCGATGAAGCTGGTTTCCGGACAAACCTTCTACGATTACCTGCAGGAAACCATTGCTGCCTACGAGAGCGGCGGCAAACCGGATGAAGCGCACAGCCTTCCCGCGCGCATCGAACACCTGGTCAAGATTTGCGAAGGTGTTGCCTACGCTCACGGCAAGGGAGTCATTCATCGTGATCTCAAGCCGGCCAACATCATGCTTGGCGAACACGGCGAAATTTATGTCATGGACTGGGGTATCTGCCGATTGTTTGGTGATTCCGGACCTGAAAGCGACTTCGGCGTTGGCCTGAGTGACAGCACCGGAGGAGCCCAGACGGAGTACGGCACCGTCGTTGGCACGCCGCGCTACATGTCGGCTGAGCAGGCGCAGGGTCACGTCGATGAAGTGGGCCCCGCCAGTGATCAATGCGCATTGGGGCTGATGCTGTTTGAAATCGTCACGCTCAAGGCGCCGTTCGCTGGCCGTACCCCGCAGGAGGTTCTGCGCAATGCGGCCTCGGCTCATCACATCGCCCTCCGTCATGCGTTCGAGCATCGCGCCACTGATCGGCCGCTTCGGGCCATCATCGAGCGAGCCACGCGCAAGAATCCGCAGCAACGCTATCCCGGCGTCAGCGAACTGGCCGACGATTTGCGTCGCTACCTGCGCGGCGAACCGGTGCATGCCCTGCCCGACTCTGCATGGCAACGCGCGCAAAGATTCGTCGGCCGACATCGACAAGGCATGTTGCTATCACTGCTCGGCTTGATCGCAGCGGCCTCGATGGGCTTTCTCGGCCTGGCCTGGCATAGCGAAAAACTGGCTGATGCCGCGCGAGCACGAGAAGCCATGCAACGCGATCTGATGGAACGCGTCGCGAAAGAAGGCGATCAACTGCAACTGCAGTTGGTGCTCGTCCAGAGCCAACTGGAATCACTCGCTCTGGCGGCCGCCCAACTTGCTCAATACGGCACAGCGGATCGAAGTGCCCGAATCTATTGGAACGAAGACTTCGTCAATCCATCCGCACGCCCGGCGGATTTTGATTTGAATCCGGAACTGCGGCGCGAGGTCAGCATGCAAGCCGCCACATGGAGTGTCGCTCCGGGAATCGATCGCGCTGGGCTTGAGCCGCTTGCGCAACGTCTTTCGCATCTCGACGGCTATCGCAACCAACTCATCGAATTCACCCGGCGCACGCTCGGCGGCGGGCAGTATGCCAGCGGTGTGCATGAGCTCAAGCTGGTGCTTGAGCAAGGCCTGTTCATGCAATACCCCGGCCACGTTCTGGAGCATGAAAAAGACCTCCGCCAGAGCATCTGGTATGACGACATCAAGACGCAACCCGAGTCGCACTGGGGCGAAGCTCATCTAGATGAAGAGGGCGATGACGTGCTGCTGTCATTGAGCAGCCATCTGCGTGATCCCCAAGGCCAATTTCTAGGCGCGCTTTCGATGGATATCAGCGTGGATTTCATCGTCCACAATCTGTTGCGAGCCGATGACGACCGCAACCTGATACTGCTTGATGCCGATGCACGCGCAATGGCTTCGGAAGATCTGTTGACCGACCATTTGATCAGCAACAAAGCCGTACTTCTTGCACCCTTAGGCGACGCCAAGTTGAGAGAAGCGTTCAAGGAAGATGAGGTCGGCGCCGTCGCGACAACCCTGTCGGGCAAAAAAGTGATTGTCGCTTTCGATCACATCTCGCCGCTGGGGTGGATCCTCGCCCTGGTTACCAAGGATCCAGACGCTCAGTGAAAGACGTTTGAAACGGACACCATCGCGCGCGGCTCACTGACTATTAAGGCTTCACGTTTATGCGACCGGCGGATTCACTTTCGGTGGTTCCGGCCTAGCAGAAGCATCGCAAACCCCACACTGTTCGCAAGAAGCGGCTTCAGCCGCGATGCTCTTTCGTAACGCGCTGAACAGCATCGGACCTGAAGGATCCTCCTACGAAAAGACGATGCCCGGCGGCGACTTCGAGGAATCGCCTTGCGTTTCTGCTCGTGCGTTCGCTTGGACGCTTCTGCGCTTCATCGGCATCGGTCTTGAACATCCTCAAAAGCATCAAGGTGATGGCGCGGCTTTTGGCTTCGCTGTAGCCCAGTTACAGCGACTGTTTCTCGAGGTCGATCATGCGACCGTGCTGGAATTGCTTGAAATCATCGCGCAGCAAATCGGCAATTGACCACAGAAACGCGGCAGTCTGGGAATGATTCTCCGGGTTCAAGCAACAATTCCGGAGCAAGGCAGCAAAGGACTGAGTTTAAGTTCTTGGGAGCCTCCTGCCTCCTCGAACAAGCCCGGTGGCGACTCCTGTTTGCCCTCAATGTTTGCGTCGAGGGAGAAATGAAGTCCGGACGCGGCAGCCGAGGACCGCGCAAGATATGGCGATCCAGGATTTCTGCTGCCTTGATTTGGGGTTTTTGCCACTCCAATGCGTATCAGGTGGGGTCTGACAACCAACCCTGGGAACATCTCATGCATCGATCATCGCTCAACTCTTGTTTCATCGCAGTCTTCGCGGCCACCTTGGCGAGCCCCATTACGCAGGCCGGCGCGGTCGAACGCATCAGCGTCGCCACCGGCGGCGGCCAGGCCAACAGCCAGAGCCGGTTTCCGGCGATCTCCGGCGATGGCCGCTATGTGGTATTCACCAGTGATGCGACCAATCTCGTCGCCGGCGACAGCAACAGTGCCGCCGACATCTTCCTGCGCGATCGCCTGCTCGGCACAACCACGCGCATCAGCAACAAATCTGATGGCACTCAGAGTGATGCCGTGAGCTACACGGCGAACATCTCCGGCGATGGCTCGCGCATCGTATTCGTGTCGCATGGACACCTGCTGACGAACAGCGGTTACCAGAACTGCTACATGCTGAACCGCACGACCAACACGTTGCAGGTGCTTGATCTGTTGCCGAACGGACAACCTGCGACTTCGTGCAACACCGCCTCGATCGACTACAGCGGCACGCGCATCGCACTGGCTTCCGGCGACGCCCTCGAAGCAGGAGATACCGGCAGCTACGATATCTATGTGCGCGATCTCGTCGCTGGCACAACCCGACGCGTCAGCCGCGCGGTTGGCGGCGGCATGAGCAACGCCGGCAGTTCGGATGCGCGGATCTCGGGTGATGGCAGCCGCGTGATCTTTGCCTCGACCGCAACCAATCTGGTGTCTGGCGACAGCAACGGCGAGAACGACGTCTTCCTGGCTGCGACCAACAACAGCGTGCCGATCGTACGGGTGAATGTTGGTCCAGGAAATACCCAGGCCAGCGCGCCGGCGGGCACTGGCTACATGGCTGCGATCAACGCCAACGGCAGTCTGCTTGCGTTTTCCAGCAACTCGCACTCCTTGCCTGACTGGGGCCCCGCGGCGAGCTCGACGATGTATCTGCGCATCCCCAGCCTCGACCAAACCATCGCCTTGAGCATCCCCGAAGGCAACCTGCCCCGTGAAGGTTTCAACTATGAGCCCGACTTCGACTACAGCGGCCGCTGGCTGACATTCGCCTCAAGCGACAAGCTCTTTGAAGGTGCCGAACAGGGCGGCGTGTATGTCGTGGACGTGGTTGAGGGCTTGATCGAACTGGTCAGCATCGGCGGCAACACCGGCAACGTGCACGAGCCACGCCTGAGTGCCGATGGCACAGGAATCGTCTGGTATTCCTATTCGACCAGTCAGGTACCTGGTGACACGAATGGCACGTGGGACGTGTTCTACGCCGACAATCCGCTGTGGGTCGAAACACCGATCTTTGCGGATGGGTTTGACGGCTGACCAGGGAAGCCGGGTGGCATGGGATGCAGCAGTCCGATTTTGAGCCTTCCCCCCCCACTAGTGGAGCCCGGCACCCCGGCCTGAAAGATTCGCGGCATTCGAGCCCGGCTGCAATACGGGCAGACAGCCTCTGGGTGCTCGCGTACTTTCAGGTCGAGGCATCAGTGCGGCAGAAGCTACGTCGTATCCCTCCGCAAGCGGCGAGGACTTGACGCATCCGGTTGCGAGCGCGTTGGAACAAGGGCACAGCAGGCGGGATACTTCCCGTCCTGTGTTTTTGCATCAACCCGGAAAGATGTTCCGGGCAATGCACTTGATGAGGACCGCATTTGAGAATCAAGCTTGCGCTGAAAGATGCTTGCGCATACGCCACCCGATCGACAACAAACCAAGCCCATCCATGACTCGCAAGCAGAGCTGCCGGCGCGGAGAGGGAGTGCGTCTCTCAATGTCCGGCAGCTCTACCCGCCCCGGTTGGTTTGGACCTGAAATAATCTAGGACTTCTTGCTCTTCGTTGGCAGTCCATTGATGTCGATGGAGTCGACAAACAGATTGTCGGTAATCGACTTCAGGGCGAGATTCGCCTCATAGTACTTTCCATCATTCGCAAGCTGGATTGCCTTGCTCAAGTGGCGCTCGGATGTGGCCATCGGCATCCACACGCGTGTGTAGTTGACATCGATGTCGGCGAGGCGCAACTCTTCGATGGCCTTGGCTTTGTCGCCGTTCTTCATATGCTCATCGGCCTTGTCGATATGCGCTTTCTTTTCAGGCGACACCACGAAATCGTCAGCAACCATCAACTGGCCATCGACCGGCACGTTGACCGCATCCAGTTTTGTCGAATTCGACGAGACTGTCTTTCCATCGACAACGGTAGAAGTGGTCGTTGCAAATTCTGGCGCTTCGCTTTCTGCTTTGCCGATTTCCATTTTCGCGTCGCCCATCAGCTTGGTGGCAGCATCCGTGTGACCATCGAAAATGGCGAAGCGCGCCGCGCGAATATCCTGCAACGCGAGATTTCCTGATTCAGAAAATTTAAGAATCGCCCTGCTTGCCGGGGCTGGATGGTTTGCGTTCGCGTGTGCGGGTTGGGCATTGCTGGTTGGCGCCACAGCCCACGCCGCTGTGGCGGAAAGCGAAAGGGCGATGGCAAGAGCGAGTGTGCGTGAGTTGAATCCACGAATCTTCATGAGGAGTCTCCTAACGACGGTTGACGCCTGATCAGAGGCAACACGCCGAAATTCAAGAGAATTGGATCAGGCCATTTATCGACTGCAGCAGGGAATTGAAGTTCAGGCTTTGCAGCGGAATGGGACGGGCTTGGAGCAGCGGTCTCAGCGCGCATTCAGGCCGATATTCGAGGACAGGTTCACAACAGGCGGGAGCGGCGGCCAGAGGTGAAATAGCGCCATTCGTTGTGAATCGCTCCGCAGCTACACAGCCCAATTGAAGCGCGCTTTGGACAATTCAAGACGCCATGGGTGTCGCCGACGAGGGGAGTTCCACATCTGCTCTCCCGAAACTCTCCGACGACGAACCTTCGCCGATGCGTTAATGTCGGGAGCTTGCGTGCCCAAGAAGAAAGCATCCGCAAGAACATGATTCGCAGACTGCGCATCCGAGCTTGGACATTTCAATCTGCAAGAGATAACCGCTATGCATGGCTTCACTCTGGATATCGCACAAACAGCGGCTGTCGCTGCCCTGCTGCTTGCGCTCGGAGAATGGATCAAGAACCGCGTGCCCGTTCTCTCGCGCTATTTCATCCCGTCACCCATCATCGGCGGATTGATCTTTTCGCTGTTCGCGCTGATCGGGCACCAGAGCGGGGCTTTCAGTTTCGAGTTCGCCCAGAACATTCGCGATTTCCTCTTGCTGGTCTTCTTCACCACCATCGGCTTTTCAGCCAGCTTCGAGCTGCTGAAAAAAGGTGGTATCGGCGTGGTGATGTTTCTGATGTGCGCGGTGGTTCTGGTGCTGATCCAGAACGGCGTCGGCGTCGCCCTGGCCGCAGCGCTGGGCACCAATCCGCTCATCGGTCTGGCAGCCGGATCGATCTCGCTCACGGGTGGTCACGGCACCTCGGCCGCATTCGGGCCATTGCTGGAGAACGCGGGTGCAGTGGGCGCGCTGCCTGCTGCCATTGCGGCTGCCACCTACGGCCTGGTCGCGGGCTGCGTTATTGGCGGTCCGGTCGGCAGCTTGCTGATGCGCCGCCACACGCTGGTCGGGCCGACTCCTGACGGCAGCATTTTTGACGCACAACCCAGTGCGATCGAGACAGCTCTGGAAACCACCGAAACGACTGACGCCACCATCCTGCGTGCAACGATCCTGCTGTTGGCCGCCATTGGCGTTGGAACGGTGCTGGTGAATTGGCTCAAATCGGTGGGCGTGACCCTGCCCGCCTATCTCGGGCCGATGCTGGTCGCGGCGATCTTTCGCAACATCATCGATTGGCGCAACTGGGTTTTGCCAACGCGGCAGTTCGAGGTGATCGGCAATGTATCGCTGGCCTTCTTCCTGACCATGGCCCTGATGTCGATGAAACTCTGGGAGCTGGCGGCCGTGGCGGGCCCCTTGGTCGTGATCCTCATCGTGCAGACCGTGATCATGTTTGCGTTCGCCTATTTCATTACGTTCCG
>JBDTCQ010000255.1:0-5406 GCA_039923515.1 Dokdonella sp. | reverse complement strand
CGACGCAATGCGCTGGTGTGGGATGAAGTTTCGAGATTCTCGGCCATGCCGGCGCGAATCGGGTTCAGATCGACATAGCTCATGCAAGTGAGCACGGCTGCGTCATCAAGCAGAGCTTGGCATTTATAGCGGCCCTGACTCACATGGACGTGAGGAATGCAGGTTTTGCAGGACGCAAAAACCTGCCCCAGAAGGGACCGGTGCAGGCGTCTTCCTGATTGGCGCGTCTGGCAATCGGTTCATTGAGACTGCGCATGAACCAGGCAAGGCTGCGCAGCCGTTGCCGGCAGATCTCCAGCCGTTCCGCATTGCCGAGCAGATTCTGCTCCTTGGTTTGACAAGCAATAGAATCGACTTCGCCATCGACAGTTGCCGGGAACAATCGGACCCAACGGGATGCAACGTCTTCGGGTGACCACGCTGCTGCAGCATCCGGGTCGATCCGCACTACAACATGCACGTGATTGCTCATCACCGCATAGGCGTAGATGCCGACGGCAAAAATATCGGGTAGGTTGAGCAGCCGACCTTCAACCCACTCCCGCCGGTGCTCGCAGGACTTCCCATCGTAGGGATCGATCCCACACAACCACGCCCGCCGCACGCAGCGGGTGATGCAGTGGTAGAAGCCAGGGGACTCGGGATCAACCAATAGGCTGCGCGCGGTAGTCATATGGAGAGCATGACAACGCAAGCGCGGGGCGTCTGTAGGAAATCTCTGACAAGTGACGTGGGATTCCGCCGGATTTATGGGTGTCCTAGTTTCTCGCGGGTGTCCCAGTTTCTCGGCTGATGTCCTAGTTTCTGTCCTAGTCTCTGCGCTAGTCTCTGCGCGCAGTTCCAGGTACCAGACGACGTGGCGTGGTTACCACGCTCGGATGCCGCCGCGGCGGTTGCTCCAGTCAAGGCAGGAAAGCCCGGGGTGAAAATGTTGACGATACAAGGCCGGTGGTGGGTGCTGGCGGGTTTGCTGCTGGCGCTGGCGTGCGCGCTTGGGGTGCCGGCTGTTTCTGCCGACCTTCCCGATGACCCATCGAACCTGCAGCGGGAAATCGAGATCGCCTTGCAGGAGGAGGGTTTGGCCGGCGCGGTCTGGGCCACGCTCGACAGCGCGGGCCGAATCAGCACCGGTGCCGCGGGGTTGAAGAACGTCGTCACGGGCGAGGCACTGGTGCCCGGCAGCAAGGTGCATGTCGGTTCGCTCACCAAGTCGTTGATCGCAACCGGCATGCTGCAGTTGGTCAGCGCCGGCCGCGTCGATCTGAATGCTCCAGTGGACCGGTATCTGCCGGGGCTGCGCATGCCCAATCGATGGCGCGCTACCTATCCTGTGCTCGTGCGCCACCTGCTGGACCACACCGCCGGGCTCGATGACATCCGCCTTTGGCAGATGTTCAGCACCCGGGCAACGCCCGATAGTCCGCTACTGGATGCCTTCAGCCGCGACCCGTCTCTGCTCGAGATCCGTACCCAACCGGGAAGCCGCTTCTCGTATTCGAACATGGGTTATACCGTGGCGGGAATGGTGATCGAGGCGGTCACCCGGGAGCGCTACGAATCCTGGCTGGATCGCGAGCTGTTGGGTCCGTTGGGAATGCGCGACAGCACGTTCGGCTTCACCACCCAGATCGGCCCTGAAGCGGATCCGCGGCTGGCGTGGGGACATAACGACATCACATCGACCGCATCGGCGTTACCCACGTACATGCGGCCAGCCGGTCAGTTCACGACGACGGCGCACGACCTGTCATTGTTCGCGAAATTCCTGATGGGCGATGGGCGCATCGATGGGCGGATGATCGTCAAGCCGGAGTTGCTGCGGGCGATGGGTCGGGCGAGCACCACTGATGCCGCCCGAGCCGGTCTGGTTCCCGGTTACGCGCTGGGCATCAAATACCGCGACCGCCATGGCGTCGTCGGTCTTTGCCATGACGGCAGTGTCGTCGGCTTTCGCGCGCAGTTGTGCATGTTTCCTGACCGCCAGGGAACGCAAGGCGGGAAGGCGTTCGTGATCGTCATCAACACCGACGGAGACGGCGCCAACACCGGCCGCCTTGATGCCCTGATGGCGAAGGCACTCGGCATGGCGTCTCCCGTCCCTGCACAGCGGGGACAGGCGCCGCGTGATATTGGCGACTGGACGGGGCGATACGTACCGGCACCGAACCGCATGCAGGCGTTTCGCTATATCGATTTCCTGTTCGACAGCGCGCACCTGGGCTGGGATGGCAAGGCGTTGCGGCTCTCGCCCGTGCAAGGCGAGGCGCGCGTGCTGGTACCGGCTGGAGGGATGTTCTTCACCGCCAACGACCGCACCATGGCGTCGCATGTACTGTTGAAAGGCACAGGCGGGGAGCGTCTGCTCAGCGACGGACAACGCAGCTATCGCCAGTTTTCTGCCGCTGTCTACTGGCTGGTCGCGGCCAGTCTTTGCTGCGGACTCGCGGGTCTGCTCTGGTTCCTGCTGGTCGTGCCTGCTCGCGCGCTGATGCGCCGCGAGCCGGCGAGAATACCGGGCGTGTTGGGCGCAGGTCTGCTGGCGCTGCCGATACCGCTTTTTCTGCTGCAGTCCTATACACAGCTCGGCGACAAGACCCTCGCCAGCCTCGCGCTCTACGGTGTCACGGCCGCCCTGCCATTGCTGATGTCGTGGCAGGTCTGGCGCAGTGCGCGCCGCCGTGAAGGCATTGCACACGGCTCGGCGAATTTGGTCGCCGCGTTGCTCGTGCTGCAGTGGTGCACAATTCTGGCGGGTTGGGGCATGTTGCCATTCGCCTTGTGGCGATGAGCCGCGCAGGTTTTCAGGCGCGTGCCGCCCTGGGCAATCCGGCGCGCTGACGCGGACGCGACGTTGTGAGCTGCTGAGGGGTCGCTTTCGGCGAGTTGAGCCTGTCGCTGTTCGGCCAGATGGGGCGAGTCGAATGTTTACCCTGATCCGAGTCAGGGGGGTTTCGCCGCAACATGCGAAAGTCTGGGTGACGCCCGCGTGCGTGACGCTTGGCTGGGGTCTGTCAAACGAACTGTATAACTTCCAATAATCAAAGCGCGTCCAACGGAACACGCTCTTCGCCGAACATCAGACGGAAGCTGTGCAATGCGGGTTTCCAATGATGAATCGATTTCCAGTTCTTCGAGGCCTCGCAGATGGCCACGACATTCGGGACACCCACTATTTGCCCTCCTGTCGATTCCGCAAGCGAAATGCCGCGCTCGAACATTCACGCAAACGGAAACGCTTGGGAGACCCACTATCCCTCGGAAATTGTGGGTGTCCTCAGCAACCAGGCTCGCACTCGTACCAGTCTCTATCCAGCGCTATGGCCCATCGAAGCCGTCCTTGAAAATCGGGATTACTGCACCTGATATATCAAATGCCCACTCTTCGGACCTCTGCGTCCGGTCCGTTGACAACAAGGCTTCTACAGTTGAGGAACCGGTAAGTTGAACAAATCCGGGGCTCAGCGACTGCGCGGAAGGGCTCGTTCCGTAGGCCGGATAGACGCTTTGCGCTTGAGTGTTCGTGAACCTGAGCTCGTATTCGCCCGGAGGCAGATCGATGTTCAAGCCAGAGATCACTCCCTTGTAGAGTTCGTACGAATCGAAGTAATTACCCAGATCCGTGAACGTGACGGGGGTGTCGGTTGGAGCAACTATTTGTAATCCTGCTGTCGTGAACAGCGCATACCGCCAACCAGGACTTGCGACGGTCGAAGGAAATGACACCACGTAGACCGTAATATCCGTGACATTCCAGCTATCTTGATTGCTGAAATTATCCGCAATCGCGAAACACGATGCGAAACTGCACGGGCCGCCCGCCGTGTATAAAGCTCCTCCAGTGATTCCTGTACTCCAGTTACTGAACAGCGTTTCGGCATTGACGTTCATAGCCGTGAGAGGAAGTAAAGCAAGAGCAGCAAGCGTCAAGCGTTTCATTGTTTTATACATGCGGAAAATCCTGAATTAAGGCACGGATATGGTTTTGAGGGGCCAAAACGGTTGGTGGGACGGCGAAGGTAACCGACGCCACCCTTGAATCATGGCACAACAACTGGGACGCCAAGCACAACGGACAAACAATTGGGACACCCACTATTTGCCCTCCGATCAATTCCGCGAGAAAAATGTCGCAGTCGACGATTCACGAAGATTGACTCCGGCAGAAATAGCCCTCGAATCTGATTCCCTGCCCTTTCAAATTGAGCCTTGGAATCGCGCCTGACCCATTGCGTGCAACGAAGACATTCGCACGCCGCACTTTGCAGGAGCGCCGCGCAATCGCGGCACTCCAGCACACTCTGGCTGCGCCGTACGATTAGGGCAGGTCGAAGCCCAACAACAGGGATACCCACTATTTCTCTTCTATCGATTCCGCAAGCAAAGCACCGCGTTCGGCGATTTACGCAGAGGGATTCCCGAGAAAATAGTCCTCGAATCTGCTTCCCTGCCCCTTCAAACTGCGCTCTGGAAGCATTCTGTCCGACTTCGAGCAACGAAGGTATCGGCGACTGCCGAATCAGGTTGAATCTAATTTAATGCGGTTCGGAATCAAGTTGGCGCAAGTCGCATCATCGACTCTGCACTATCCTGACCAAACGCTGGCGCACCCGTATCTGTCCCCGCCATCCCCCGCTCCCGACGGCCCATCATTGCCAGAATTACGAGTGCCCTAGTCTCTGCTTGCTAGTCTCTGCCGGCTCTCCCTGCCTGCGTCGCGTTGGCGATCGCCACCACCCCATGACCCGGGCGCTACCCCTCAAGCGCGGCTGTTGGCATCGATGTGGCCAGCGGCTCCGCCCTCGAAAAGCAGCGGGTTGCCATCGGTGACACATCGATCCGTCATCGTCCGCACATCGCCTTCCCGGCTCTTTCCCATCGTGCTGACACGACTCTGCACCCGCTCGCGGCCGAGTATCGGTGCCGCGGGGGGAGAGCGTGCTTCGAGCACATGTCAGATGATTCAACAAAGAGGGTAAATCCATGATGTCTACAATGCGGATGAGAGCGTTATCGGCCTTGACGATCGTGGTTGGCTTGGGATTCGTGGGGAGCGCCGGTGCGGCGGTCACGGAGAACACCGACGCGAGCACACGGCCCATGCTGGTGCAGTCATCGCAATACCTGGGTTACGGCGAGGGCTGGGCCAGTGACGGCGGCCAGGTTCTTTTCACCCATGACGGCGGCGTGACGTGGCGCAACATCACCCCCGCCGGGTTGCCGGGACATATCCAGGAAATCACGTTTACCGATGGCGCACGGGGTTGGGTTGTGGCGTCGGATCGAGACCGCAACGACGCACTGCACGTCCTGTCGACCACCGATGGCGGAGCTCGCTGGGTGGAAATGGGCTCGATCAAGGTACCCGATGGGCTGCTGGCTGCTCAGGTGTCGTCCGTGTCCTTCGCG
>JBDTCQ010000254.1:0-7352 GCA_039923515.1 Dokdonella sp. | reverse complement strand
TGCTATCACGAGAAGCTGGCGATCGCCGCCAACTGCCGCATGTGCATGGTCGAGGTCGAGATGGGCGGCCGGCCGATGCCGAAGCCGCAGCCTTCGTGTGCGACGCCGGTGGCCGATGGCATGAAGGTGTTCACCCAATCGCAGCGTGCATTGTCCGCGCAGCGAAATGTGATGGAATTCCTGCTCATCAACCATCCGCTCGATTGCCCGGTTTGCGACCAGGGCGGCGAGTGCGAATTGCAGGATTTGTCACTTGGGTTTGGTCGTTCGGTCAGTCGTTTCGTCGAGCGCAAGCGCGTTGTGGCCGATGAGGATCTCGGCCCGCTGGTTGAAACCGAGATGACCCGCTGCATCCATTGCACGCGTTGCATCCGGGTCATGGCCGAAGTGGCCGGCACCTATGAACTGGGCGGCATGGAGCGCGGCGAAAGCCTGCAAATTGGTACCTATGTCGGCCAACCGTTGATGAGCGAACTATCCGGCAACGTCATCGACGTCTGCCCGGTTGGCGCGCTGACCAACAAGCCCTTCCGCTTCCGCGCCCGCGCCTGGGAGCTGATCGCACGCGCGTCGATCGGCTATCACGATGCGCTCGGTTCGAACCTCTGGCTGCATACGCGCCGCGGTGAAGTGTTGCGCACGGTGCCGCGTGACAACGAAGCAATCAACGAGTGCTGGCTGTCCGATCGCGACCGCTACAGCCACGAAGGCCTGTACGCGGACGATCGCGCCAGGATGCCGATGATCCGCAAGAACGGCGAACTGGTCGAGACCAGCTGGACTGAAGCGCTCGCTTTCGTCGCCGATAGGCTGCGCAGTTCGGGGGCCGATCTCGGTGCTTTGGTCGCGCCGCTGACTTCCAGCGAAGAAGGCCACTTGCTCGCTCAACTTGTGCGCGGACTGGGTAGCGATTCCATCGACCATCGCCTGCGCCAGCTCGATTTCTCGGATGCACCGCACGCCAGCGCGTTCGAGATGCCGGTTGCCGATCTCGAAAAGGCCAACGTTATTCTCCTGATTGGCTGCAACCCGCGCCACGAAGTGCCCTTGCTCAATCATCGTCTGCGCAAGGCGGTCAATGCGGGGGCAAAGGTTCATGTCATCAATCCGCTCGATTTCGACTTCAACTTCGACCTCGCCAGCAAGCAGATCGTCGCGCCGGGCGCGATGGTTGACGTCGTGCTCGGCTTGGCGCGTGCCGCCAACGATGCGGGCAAGCTGCCGGCATCGTCGGCGCTGGCCAGCCAGCTTGCGAACACCGCAACCAGCGAATCAGCAAAGGCGCTGATCAGCCAGTTGACCGCTGCCAGCGCGTCGGTGGTGATCCTCGGTGAGTCCGCTGTGCAGCATGCCAATGCGGCCTGGTTGCGCGCAGCGGCGAAATTCATTGCGCGCGCCACCGACTCTGCCTGCAATGAGATCCCATCGGGTGCAAATGCGATGGGTCTTGCGGATGCGGGAGTTGTCCCGCAGGCGGATGGACGCAACGCCGCGGCGATGCTGGCCAATCCGCCAAAAACCCTGATCGTCTATCACGCGGGGTCGGCTGATTTCGCCATGCCCGCCGCTTTCGATCAAGCGCGTGGCAGCACCGATTTTTATCTCTACATGGGCGCCTACGCCTGCGCAGGTGTGCGCAGCAAGGCGCATGCGGTGCTGCCGATCGGCTTGCTGCCCGAGATCGACGCGAGTTTCACCAACGTCGATGGCATCGTGCAGACACTGACGGCTGGATCCAAGGCGCCTGGCGAGGCGCGCCCGGGCTGGAAGGTATTGCGTGCCCTCGGTTCGTCGCTTGCGCTCGAGGGTTTTGGTTTCACCGAGATTGGCGAGGTGCGTGCGCAGATGACGAAGGCTTTGCCGACGGCGCGCGAACCGGGCGAGCGCACGCCAAAAGCTGGTGCACAGGGCGCCTTCGAGCGCATCGCGACCACTGCGATCTATCGAGGTGATGCCGTGTTGCGTCGATCGCCTGCGCTCAACGCACATCCGCTGACCCAAGGTGCACTTGTTTCGTTGAATCCGGCTGATGCAGCAAGACTCGGTCTTGCTCACGGCGACAAGGCTCATGTCGAGACCACGCTGCTCGATGTGTATCTGGATTCCGCGGTTCCGCTTGGCGCGGCGTGGATCGAAGCCGGTTACCCGGCCGTTGCCGCGCTCCCGGCCAACGGATCGGCGTTGAAGATTGCGAGGGCTTCGGCATGATCGACGCGATGCGCGAAATGCTGCTCGGTTACGGCAATACCGGCCTCGCGATCTGGGTGGTGCTGAAGATCCTCGTGATCGCGGTCCCCGTGATTATCGCAGTGGCGATGTTTGTCTACTGGGAACGCAAGGTCATCGGCTGGATGCATGTGCGACTGGGGCCGAACCAGATCGGACCTTGGGGCCTGCTGCAAGCCTTTGCGGATGTCTTCAAGCTGCTGTTCAAGGAAGTCATCCAGCCCAGTTCTTCGAACAAGGTACTGTTCCTGCTCGCTCCGTTGATCGCCCTGGTGCCTTCGTTTGCCGCCTGGTCGCTGGTTCCTTTCGATGCCGGTCTGGTCCTGGCCAATGTCAACGTTGGTCTGCTGCTGTTGCTGGCGCTGACCTCGCTCGGCGTCTACGGCATCATCCTCGCCGGCTGGGCGTCGAACTCGCGTTACGCGATGCTCGGTGCCATGCGCGCGGCGGCGCAGACGATCTCCTACGAGATTCCGATGGGCTTTGCCCTGGTCAGCGTGATGATCATGACCGGCAGTCTCAATCTGAGCGAGATCGTCATGGCTCAGGCGGGCAGCAAGGGTTTCTTCGACTGGTATTGGTTGCCGCTGTTTCCAATGTTCGTGATCTATTTCATCTCCGGGGTCGCCGAAACCAACCGCGCGCCGTTTGACATGGCCGAAGGTGAATCGGAAATCGTCGCCGGTTTCCACGTTGAATATTCGGGTTCCGCGTTCGCGATCTTTTTCCTCGCCGAATACGCGAACATGATCCTGATCGCGTTCCTCGCCGCCGTGCTCTTCATGGGCGGATGGCTGAGCCCGCTGCAGGGCTGGGTCACAGCCGATGTGCCGTGGATCGACTGGATATGGAAGGGCGGCTGGCAGTGGACCTTCATCAAGGCCTTTCTGTTCTCGTTCTTCTACTTGTGGTTCCGCGCGACGTTTCCGCGCTACCGCTACGACCAGATCATGCGCCTGGGCTGGAAGGTGTTCATTCCGATCACGATCGCCTGGGTGGTTGTCGCTGCCTGCCTGAAGTATTTCGGCCTCGTCACAATTGGCGCATGAGCGACTTAGGAATTCCAGACTAGCCATGAAAAGAGTCATTCACTACTTGAAGAGTCTGCTTCTGCTCGAGCTTCTGGCCGGCATGTGGCTGACCCTGCGCTACATGTTCAAGCCCAAATACACGATGCGCTATCCGGAAGAACATATTCCGAAATCGAATCGTTTCCGCGGCCTGCATGCGCTGCGCCGTTATCCGAACGGTGAAGAACGCTGCATCGCGTGCAAGTTGTGTGAAGCCGTGTGCCCGGCGCTGGCGATCACGATCGACTCGGAAATGCGCAGCGACGGCACACGACGCACGACGCGCTACGACATCGATCTTTTCAAGTGCATCTTCTGCGGCTTCTGCGAGGAATCCTGCCCGGTCGATTCTATCGTCGAAACGCACCTGCACGAATACCATTTCGAGAAGCGTGGCGAGAATGTCGTCAACAAGATCCAGTTGCTCGCCATTGGCGACCGCTACGAAGGCGAGATTGCCGCTGCGCGTGCGCAAGACGCGGCATTCCGATGAGCAGGCACGGAGAATCCGATGACATTTGAACTGGTCTGCTTCTATTTGTTCGGCGCGGTCGCTGTCATTGCGGCCTTGTCCGTGATCAGCGTGAAGAACCCGGTCGTGGCGGCGCTATGCCTGGTGCTGACTTTCTTCTCGATGGCCTGTGTCTGGTTGCTCGCGCAGGCGGAGTTTCTCGCCGTCGCCCTCGTGCTGGTCTATGTCGGCGCCGTGATGGTGCTGTTCCTGTTTGTGGTGATGATGCTCGATGTCGATTTCGCGCCGTTGCGCGAAGGCTTTGTGCGCTTCCTGCCAGTCGGCGTGGTTGTGGCTGTGGTCATGCTCGTCGAGATGTTGATGATGATCGGCGTGCGCACGTTGCAGACGCCTCCGAGCGAGGATCCTGCCGCGCTCGCCGGCCTGTCAAACATGGAATGGCTGGGATATGCGCTGTTCCGTGATTTCGTCCTCCCATTCGAGATTGCCGCCCTGATCCTGACCGTCGGTCTGATCGCCGCAGTTACCCTGACCTTGCGCAAGCGCACCGGCACCAAGCTGCAGAATCCAGCGCGTCAGGTCATGGTCAAACGCGAGGATCGTGTCCGCCTGGTCAAGATGGATGCCGTGAAGAAAGGGGAGGTGACACCATGATCACCCTTGCGCATTTCCTTACCCTGGCCGCCGTGCTGTTCTGCATTGCCGTGGCCGGCATTTTCATCAACCGCAAGAATGTCATCGTGCTGTTGATGTGCATCGAATTGCTGCTGCTGGCAGTGAACACCAATTTCGTCGCGTTCTCACGTTACCTCGGTGATCCGTCCGGTCAGGTTTTCGTCTTCTTCATCCTGACCGTGGCTGCCGCAGAGGCTGCGATCGGTCTGGCCATTCTCGTTGTCCTGTTCCGCAATCGCGCGACGATTGACGTGACCGCCATCGACAAGCTCAAGGGTTGATTGATGATGCTCGACAAATCCATCCTGCTGACGATCGTCCTCGCCCCGCTGGTCGGCGCGTTGATTGCCGGCTTTTTCGGCAAGCGCATCGGCCGCGTCGCCTCGCACAGCGTGACCATTGCCGGTGTGGGCTTGAGCTGCGTACTGTCGATCTATGTGCTCTATCAACTGGTCTGGGGCGGTGCGCAGGCCTTCAATCAGAATGTCTATACCTGGTTTGAAGTCGGCAGCACGAGCGCCCACGTCGGCTTTCTGATTGACCGTCTGACCGCGATGATGATGGTCGTAGTGACCTTCGTCTCCCTGATGGTGCACGTCTACACAATCGGCTACATGGCCGACGATGATGGTTACGAGCGTTTCTTCAGCTACATCGCGCTGTTCACGTTCTCGATGCTCATGCTCGTGATGAGCAACAACTTCCTGCAATTGTTCTTCGGCTGGGAAGCGGTAGGTCTTGTCTCCTATCTGCTGATCGGATTCTGGTACAAGCGCCCGAGCGCAGTATTCGCCAACATGAAGGCCTTCCTGGTCAATCGTGTCGGTGATTTCGGCTTCATCCTCGGCATCGCCGGCGTGCTGCTCTGGTTTGGTGGCTCGCTTGATTACGCCACCGTGTTCGCGCATGCGCAGGATCCCTCGCTCGACATGGCTTCGCGCTCGGTCGAACTGATTGCCGGACATCCCTGGCATGTGGCAACCATCGTCTGCATCTGCCTGTTCATCGGCGCGATGGGCAAGTCGGCCCAGGTTCCGCTGCATGTCTGGCTACCCGACTCGATGGAAGGCCCGACCCCGATCTCGGCCCTGATCCATGCCGCGACGATGGTCACCGCCGGCATCTTCATGGTCGCGCGCATGTCGCCGCTGTTCGAGTTGAGCGAAACCGCACTGACCTTTGTACTCGTGATTGGAGCGACCACGGCCTTGTTCACCGGCCTGATCGGTATCGTGCAGAACGACATCAAGCGCGTCGTTGCCTATTCGACGCTGTCCCAGCTCGGCTACATGACGGTCGCCTTGGGTGTATCGGCCTATTCGGCCGGCGTGTTTCATCTGATGACGCATGCCTTCTTCAAGGCCCTGCTGTTCCTCGGCGCGGGATCAGTGATCATCGCCATGCACCATGAGCAGGACATGCGCCACATGGGCGGGCTGCGCAAGTACATGCCAATCACCTGGATCACCATGTGGATCGGTTCGCTGGCTCTGGCCGGGGCGCCGGGCTTTGCCGGATTCTTCTCCAAGGACGCGATTATCGAGGCGGTCGGCGAATCTCATCGTCTCGGTGCTGGCTACGCCTATTTCTGCGTGCTCGCGGGTGTCTTCATCACCGCGCTGTACAGCTTCCGCCTGCTCTACATGACCTTCCACGGCAAGGAGCGCTTTGTCGTCGACACGGTCAAGCAGCATCACGGCCACGATGATCACGTCCATCACGAGCCGGGTCACCTTGCCCATGCCCCGCACGAGTCACCGTGGGTGGTCACCGTGCCGCTGATACTGCTCGCGATTCCCTCGGTCGTGATCGGATTCCTGACCATCGGGCCGATGGTCTTCGGCGACTATTTTGGCAACGCAATCTTCGTGCGCGAGGCCAACAACGTGCTCGGCGAGGTTGGCCAGGAATTCCACGGTGCCTTGCCGATGATCCTGCACGGATTCACCCAGCCGCCCTTCCTGATCGCGCTGGCTGGCTTCGCCGTTGCAACCTGGATCTGGCTGTTCAATCCGCACATCGCCGACCGAGCCCAGAATGCCTTGCGTCCTGTCTACACGATGCTGACCAACAAATACTGGTTCGACAATTTGTACCAGGCCGTCTTCGCCCGCGGCGGCATCCGCTTCGGCCGCGGCCTCTGGCGCGGTAGCGACGCCGCCCTGATCGACGGCGCCATCAATGGATCGGCCAGTCTGATCGACCAGATTTCAGCTCTCGTACGTCGGCTCCAGTCCGGCTATCTCTACCACTACGCATTCGCGATGATCCTCGGCCTGATCCTGCTGCTCGGCGGATCATGGTGGATGTTCATGCGCATCGCTGCCTGATCGACGGGGAATGACGACCACCATGGCTCACTGGCCTCTTCTCAGCGTCTTGATCTGGTTGCCGATTGTCGGCGCCATCCTCGTGCTTGTCTTCGGCCGCGATGCGCGTGTCGCGCGCTGGCTGAGCGTGCTCGTTGCCCTGCTCACGTTTGCCGCCAGCCTTCCGCTCTACTTCGGCTATGACGCCGTGGCAGGCGGCATGCAGTTTGGCGAGTCGCATCTGTGGATCAATGGACTCAAGGCCTACTACGGTCTCGCCGTCGATGGCATTTCCGTCGCCCTGATTGTCTTGACCACCTTCACCAGCGTGCTCGTCATCATTGGTTCGTGGGGTCCGATCAACAAGCGCGTCTCGCAATACATGGCGGCCATGCTCGTGCTTGAGGGCATGCTGATCGGCATCTTTGCGGCGACTGACGCGCTGTTGTTCTACGTGTTCTTCGAGGCGATGCTGATCCCGATGTTTATCATCATCGGTGTCTGGGGCGGCCCGCGCCGCGTCTACGCAACGCTGAAGTTCTTCATCTATACGTTCCTCGGCTCGATCTTCATGCTGATCGCGCTGATCTACCTGCACAT
>JBDTCQ010000253.1:0-5061 GCA_039923515.1 Dokdonella sp. | reverse complement strand
TGCTGCCGATCGTGAATGCGGGTCGCAGCGTCGCCGCCGGGACCTCTTTGCCACCGGATGCCTGGTTGCTCTGGCTGCCGCTGGCCCACGACCGCACCGCCCTGACCCTGCTTGCCTACGTCGGTGGTTTCTCGGCGGCAACCGGCATGGTCATCGTCGCTTCGGTGGCACTCGCCACGATGATCTCGAACGATCTCATCATGCCGGCCCTGCTGCGCATCCGTGCCTTGCGCCTGGAGGAACGCAATGATCTGTCTTCCATCGTGCTCGGCATCCGTCGGGTTGCGATCATCGTCCTGGCCTTGCTGGCCCTGGCCTACTACCGCTCGATCACGCATACGCAGGGATTGGCCTCGATCGGCCTGCTCGCATTTGCAGCCGTGGCCCAGTTCGCTCCGGCGATCATCGCCGGACTCTACTGGCGCGGCGCCAGCCGCAAGGGCGTGCTGATCGGCCTCACCTTCGGCTTCCTGTTGTGGCTGTACACCTTGCTGCTGCCGAACATGGCGATCTCTGGCTGGTTCGACAGCCAGTGGATTCAAAACGGCCCGTTCGGCCTCGACTGGTTGCGCCCGAATGCCTTGTTCAACCTGAGCGGTTGGGATCCGATCACGCACGGCACGTTCTGGTCGCTGATGGTCAATATCGCGGCCTGCGTATTCGTCTCGCTGCGCTTTCGGCCATCGATCGAGGAACGGCTTCGCGCCGCACGCTTCCTCGACACCGGCGTGGAACGAACTTCCAGCAGCATGTCTGACTGGGGTGGTCGGGTCAGTGTCGCCGACCTGCGCGTGATCGTCGGGCGCATTCTCGGCGAACGCAACGCAAACCGAATGTTCGAAGAGTACGCCCTCGCTGCGGGCAAGATAATTGGCGAGGGCGGCACGGCTGATCGAATGCTCTTCCAGCATGCCGAGCGCGCGCTTGCGGCCGCCATTGGTTCCGCCTCGGCCAGGCGCATGCTGACCACGGCGCTGCGTGGAACCGGCATGGATTTCAGCGAAGCCGCCGCCCTGCTCGATGATGCCTCGCAGGAGCTGCGCTTCAATCGTGAACTGCTCTCGACCACCCTGGAGAACATCTCGCAAGGCATCAGCGTGGTCGATGCGGAGATGCGCATGGTGTCGTGGAATCGCCGCTATATCGAAATGTTCGGCTACCCGAATGGTCTGGTTTACGTCGGGCGGCCGATTGCCGACCTGATCCGTTACAACGCCGAGCGTGGCGACTGCGGCCCGGGTGGCGTGGACGAGCACGTGCAGAAACGGCTCCGCCACATGCGCCTGGGCACGGCGCATGTGTTCCAGCGTGAACGCGCCGATGGGCATGTGCTCGAGATGCGCGGCCAGCAGTTGCCGGGCGGTGGATTCGTGACCACGTTCACCGATGTCACCGACTACAAGCAGGTCGAAAAGGCCCTGACCGAAGCCAACGAAACGCTCGAGCAGCGCGTCGCTTCGCGGACTTCCGAACTGCTGCAGGCGCTTGATGCCCAGGAGCAGGCCAAGCTCGAGGCGCAAGCGGCCAACCTGTCAAAATCACGCTTCCTTGCCGCCGCCAGCCACGACCTGCTGCAACCGCTGAATGCCGCGCGCCTGTTCACCACGGCTCTTCGCCAGCAACCCGCCCTGGATGAGGAATCCACCCAGTTGGCCGAGCGCATCGATACCGCGTTCCGGGTTGCTGAAGTCCTGCTTGAATCGCTGCTCGAATCATCCCGACTGGATGCTGGCAAATACCGCTCGGAAAAGATCGACATTGCCTTTGAGGAGCTGGTCGCCCCCCTGCTGCAGCAGTTTGTCCTGTTGTCACAGCGGCGCGGACTCGAGTTCAGGGTCATCGCAAGCCGCGCCATCGTGCATACCGATCCCCACCTGATGCGTCGGATCCTGCAGAATTTCTGTACCAATGCATTGCGCTATACACGCAGCGGCCGGGTCGTACTCGGCTTGCGTCATTCGGGCGATCATGTGCGCATTGAAGTCTGGGACACCGGCCCCGGCATCAGTGCCGAGCACCTCGAACGCATCTTCGACGAGTTCCATCGGGTCGAAGGAAATTCGCCCTGGGGCGAGCATGGACTTGGACTCGGTCTGGCTATCTGCGAGCGCATTGCGCGCATCCTCGATCATCGGCTTGCCGTGCGTTCCTGGCCAGGCGCGGGCAGTTGTTTCTCGGTCGAGGTGCCTTTCGTCGCCATCCGCGTGCGGGGAGAACCCTTGCCGACAAGGCCAACCCCCGTGCTCGGCTTGATGCCCGCCCTGCATGTGCTCTGCCTCGACAATGAACCCAGTATCCTGGAAGGCATGGCCGCCTTGCTGACACGCTGGGGGCTTACCTGCGATCTGGCCACCAATCAGGACGAGGCGATGCAGGCCCTGCTGAGGCGCAATCCGGATCTGATCCTGATCGACCTCCATCTCGACAGCGGTGTTGACGGTATCGACGTGCTCGGCGAACTGCGTCGGCGCAGCGGATCAACATCGCCGGCTGCACTGATCACCGCCGATGGCAGTCCCGAACTCAAGCAACGCGCGCGCGAACTTGGCCTCAGCGTACTGCTCAAGCCGATCCGTCCGGGCGCATTGCGCGCCTTGCTCTCCGCCCTGTCGAAGCGATCGACTGAAGCGGCCGGCGAACGCGGCGAAACTGCGCAATCGCCCGTTTCAGCGGATTCGCAAATCGAACAGCAGGGAATACACGAACCCGATCCGGTGCAGCCGCTTGCGTCGCTGGAGGAATGACGGCGGGGCGCGACTACTCGTCGACCGCAATCACGTTGCCCGGATCCAGGGTCAACTGGCTGGCCGCGAGCGCGACCTGGGTGCGATTGGTGCAACCAAGCTTGCGCATGATCGCAGTCATGTGGGCCTTGATGGTCGCTTCGGAAACGCCGAGCTCGTAGGCGATTTGCTTGTTCAACAGACCATCCGCCACCATGCCGAGGACGCGAAACTGGTGCGGGGTCAGTTCGCCGATGCGCGCGGCCAGCATTGCCTCGTTGCCACGCAACTCGGCCGATCCACCGCTCAACTGGGCTGGCAACCAGACCTCGCCATCCAGCACGACACGAATCGCCTCGACGATGTTCTCGCCCGCCATTGATTTAGGCACATAGCCGGAGGCGCCATGCGCGATCGCACGCCTCGCAACGTCGGCCTCCTCATGCGCTGAAACGATGATGACCGGCAGTTGCGGATAGTGGCCGCGCAAATGGGCAAGCGCGGAGAATCCACGGGCACCCGGCATCTGCAGGTCAAGCAGCAAAAGGTCGGCGTTCGCGTGCGTTTCGACCAAGGCAAACAGCGAGGGCACGCTGTCCGCCTGGAACAACTGCACGGCGGGCAAGGCCTGCGCCGCCGCTCGGCTCAGCGCATCGCGAAACAGGGGATGGTCGTCGGCAATGAGGATTTCAGGCATCTCGATCACGACTCGCTGTACTGAAACCCGGCTTCATGCAAAACCACCGCCGGCCCTGTTGGATGCCGCAGACGGCGGAGGAATTTTCAGCGCATGCCAAGTTCGGCTCATTCCCTGATCAAGCGTTCATCGACCAGACTCTTGACCACCGATGGATCGGCCAGCGTCGAAATGTCGCCCATTTGCTCGGGCGCGTTCTCGGCAATCTTTCGCAGGATGCGGCGCATGATCTTGCCCGAGCGCGTCTTCGGCAGACCCGGCGCCCATTGCAGATGATCGGGTGTGGCGATCGGACCGATCTCCTTGCGTACCCAGGCGACCAGTTCCTTGCGCAGCGCTTCGCTCGGCTCGACTTCGGCCTTCAGCGTCACATAGGCATAGATGCCCTGGCCCTTGATGTCGTGCGGGCAACCGACCACGGCCGCCTCGGCCACGCCCGGATGTGAAACGAGGGCGCTCTCAACCTCAGCCGTACCCAGACGATGACCGGAAACGTTGATCACGTCATCGACACGTCCGGTAATCCAGTAATAGCCATCTTCATCGCGACGTGCGCCGTCGCCGGTGAAATAGCTGCCCGGATAGGTGCGGAAATAGGTATTGACGAAGCGTTCGTGGTCGCCGTACACGGTGCGCATCTGGCCGGGCCACGATCCGGTCAGGATCAGGTTGCCTTCGGCCACCCCTTCAAGCAGCACACCATTGGCATCGACAATCGCCGGCTTCACGCCAAAAAACGGCACGCTGGCGGCCCCCGGTTTCATGTCGGTCGCACCGGCAATCGGTGAGATCAGGATGCCGCCGGTTTCAGTCTGCCACCAGGTATCAACGATCGGGCAACGGTTTTCGCCGACGACGCGGTAGTACCACTCCCACGCCTCGGGATTGATCGGCTCGCCGACCGAGCCAAGCAGGCGGATGCTCGCGCGCGAGGTCTTCTTGACCGGCTCCTCGCCCTCGCGCATGAGTGCGCGGATCGCCGTCGGTGCAGTGTAGAAAATCGTTACCTTGTGCTTGTCAACCACATTCCAGAAACGCGAGCTATCGGGATAGTTCGGCACGCCCTCGAACATGACCGATGTCACGCCGTTGGCCAGTGGGCCATACACGGTATAGCTGTGCCCGGTCACCCAGCCGACATCGGCGGTGCACCAGAACACATCGTCATCACGCAGATCAAAGACACATTCGTGGGTATAGCTGACGTGGACGAGATAGCCAGCGGTCGTGTGCAAGACTCCTTTGGGCGCCCCGGTCGAACCCGAGGTGTAGAGGATGAAAAGCGGATGCTCGGCCTCGCAGGCAACCGGCTCGAACTGTTCGGACTGCCCTTCCATCAGGGTGTGCCACCAGCGATCTCGGGGCACCTGCATGTCGATCGAACCGCCCGTGCGACGGACTACCACGACCGTCTCAACGCAATTGGTGTTCGGTCGCTGCAACGCCGCATCGACATTGGTCTTGAGGGCGACTCTCTTGCCTCCGCGCAGGCCCTCGTCGGAGGTGATGACCAGTTTGCACTGGCAATCCGCGATGCGGCTGGCCAGGGAATCCGGCGAGAATCCACCAAACACGATCGTGTGCACCGCACCGATGCGCGTACAGGCAAGCATGGCCACGGCCACTTCGGGAATCATCGGC
>JBDTCQ010000252.1:0-3924 GCA_039923515.1 Dokdonella sp. | reverse complement strand
AAGCATCGATGCTTGCCGATCAGCCACGCTTCAGCTCGGCGATCGTGCGCAAGCCGGCACGTCTGCTCAAGATTGAACGTACGGGTTTCGCCGATTTGCTCGGTCAGAATGTTGGCATCGCGATTTCCATCCTGGACAAGCTCGCGCAGCGGTATCAACAGTGTGAAATGCGGCTGTCTGCCGCGCTTGCCGATGCGAGCGCCAACAAGCGCAAGCCAGCGGCTGCCGCGTCGCCGGATCGGATCAGTCCGCCAGTCGCCGCGCAACCGGAAACGATCAAGCAATCGGCAAAGTCGATTCCGCTTGAATCGCGCACCACCATCGAGCCACCACGCGCATCGCCACCCGTGGCGAAACTGCGCGGGGGCTGCGTGCTCAGGCACGCCAAGGGTGGCGTTTTCGTGTTGGACCCGTCGATCAACGAATTCCTGGTCGGCCGCCCTGATCCGGGCGCAGGCATCAACCCGGAAATCGATCTCAGCGACGTCGATCCGACCCGCAGCCTGAGTCGTCGCCATGCCAAGCTTGTCCGTCAGGGCCAACTTTTTTTCGTGCGCGAGGAAGCGCGTACCGTAAATGGTACGTTTGTAAACAATGTGCGGATCGAAACAGGTGTTGATGTTCCGATCAAGCCCGGGGATGCGCTGCGCTTCGGTGCAGTCGAAGTCGAATTTTCTGCCGCTTGATGCGGCTCGGAGAGCGAAGATGATAAGTAGCCGTGAATTGCCAGAGTCCCTGTCCGGGGTGGATCTCGGTGTCATCGATGCGCTCAAGGCGCTCAAGGAGGAGGCCGATATCCTGCGTGGCCGCCTGTCCGGGCTGGAGGCGGTCAAGGCCGATTTCGATCCGGCGGTGTTCAGTCGCGTCAACTCCGATTACAAGAAGCAGCTGGCAACGCTTGAAGCCAAGGCTGAGCCGATGCGTCAGCAAGCGCGCGAATCCTATTCCCGTTTGCGCGGTGCCTTGGCTGACATCACCAACGCGCACGAGGCGGTCAAGCTGGATCGTCAGGAAATCGAATTGCGCCGCAAGCTCGGTGAATTCAGCGAAGAGGAATACACCAAGCGCCTGCAGGCGATCGAGACCGCGTTGTCCGAGCGTGCTGTCGCGCACAAGCAGGGCGAGGCGCTGCGCGCGCGCTTCCTCGAGGTGTTTTCAAGCGAGGATGAACTGCTCCAGTCTGCGCATCCGGGGCCGGCAAGCACGCAGGAAATGCCGATTGCCGAGGAGATTGATATTCCGATGGATCTGGGCGCGCTCGATATTCCACCCGCGCAGACCCAGATCCTGCAGGTGCTCAAGTTGCCCGAACCGCCAAAGGTGCCAACGGTGCCCGGCGCCAAGCCACCCGCGTTTGGCGCAAGTGCGACGATGTCGCTGCGCACGGGCAGACTGGTTCCGCAAAATCCGGAAGCCGGACGCACGGCCATTCCACTGCCGCCGAAGCCGGTATCGATCGGCGCCGATGCAAGCAATGAGATCCGCATCGGCGGCCCCGGTGTCGAAGCTCATCACGCCCGCATATCGGTCGATTCGCACGGCTATACGTTGAGCGACCTCGGCAGCAAGTCAGGTTCGCGGGTCAATGCCGAGGCAATCCAGCAACGCTTGTTGCGGCATGAGGACGTGATCCAGATCGGCATGGCGCGCTTCGTCTTCCGCGAAGGCTGAGATGGCGCTCGAGATACATGAGGAATCCGTTGGCGAGGTGCGCGTCCTCGGCTTGAAGGGGCGCCTCGACACCGATACCGCAGCGGATCTTGAACTCGCCGCACAGGATCTGATCGACGCCGGGGCGCGAGACTTTGTCGTCGATTTGTCCGGCGTCGGTTATGTCAGCAGCGCCGGTTTGCGCGTATTGCTGATGATCGGAAAGTCGATCGACGGCAAGGGCAGCCTGCACCTGTGCGGATTGAACGCAACTGTGCGTCAGGTGTTCGATGTCGCCGGTTTCACCCAGTTGTTTGTCATTGGCACCGATCGCAACGCGGTGTTGCCCAAAGTCAATCCAGAACCATTGATTGCGGAACCGGAAAAAGCGGATGCGCTTGCGATCGCGGCGGCCAGATTGCTGGGCGCGGGGAAATCCGGGTTCGATGGCAGCAAAGCCGATCCAGCGCTGGTGGCCAATGCTGCGCGCTTGATGGCGATGCGCTGAGGCTTGCTCAGTCGCGGCTGAGCAGGAGCAGGGTCAGGTCATCCGCCGCAGCCGCCGAGCCGACAAACGCGTCCAGTTGTCTGTTGATTTCCGCAAGGATTGCGGGCGCCTTGCCGCCCCGCTGCATGGCTGCCTTGGCCCGCTCGATACCGAACTGTTCGCCATCCTTGTCCTCAGCCTCGTCGAGGCCGTCGGTAAACAGCAGCAAGCAGGCGCCGGGCGCCAACGTGAGCGTTGAGGAGCCGAATCGGGTCTGTGCATTTGCCCCGAGTGCGGCGCCGGGCGCGAGAACCAGTTGTTCAACATGGCCATCCCCTGTGCGCAACAATGGGGGAGGATGACCCGCATTGGCGATCTCCAGGGTGCCGCTGTCAACGTCCAGCGCAATCACCTGGGCGGTCACAAACATGCCGGCTTCAAGTTCGTCGAGCAGCAGGATGTTCAGTGTGACCAGCAGATCGAGTGGCGTGCTGGCCTGATTCGCCAGCAGGCGCACGGCCATGCCGAAGCGGGCCATCACCAGGGCCGCGGAAACCGCCTTGCCGGAGACGTCTGCGATGACCATGCCGGTGCGGCCGTCAGTGAATTGGAAAAAGTCATAATGATCGCCACCCACCACACGGGCCGGCACATAGGCTTCGACCATTTGGTAGCCGGCCAGGCGAACCGTGTTTTGTGGCAGGAAATGCTGCTGCACACGTCGCGCAAGGAGCAGATCGCGCTCGGCGACGCGGCGATCGGGATGATTGCCACGTTCGGCTTCGAGCAGGCCGCCGAGAACGCTGGCGATGCCCTTGGCCAGGGAGCGATCCATGGGGTTCCAGGTATCGGCACGCTCGGATTCGGCGACCACGACGCCGAGCGTTTCGCCGCCGAGGATGACTGGTGCGGCGAGGATCCCGGCGGGGGCGTCGCTGACCCCCAAAGGTTCTATCGCCGCCGCGCCACCCGCGACGCCATCGACATGGCGCAGGCAAGCCTGGGCCAGGGCGAGACTGATCGGGTGGTGCGCATCGGCGACCGAATGCTCTTGCGCATAGGCGACGAGTTTGCGGCTGCCGGGGCGGGTGACGAACAGGCTGACTCGTTCACAACCAGCAAAGCGGTCGCGAATCGCATCCAGAACCTGGGTGATCAACAAGTTGGCCCCTTCCCGCCGGGCCGGCACTGCAGCAATCCAGGCGAGTAGTTCAATGCGATCTACGAGTTGCGGAAACGAGCTTTCCGCTCCTTTCTGCGGAGCCGCTGTATCGAGCGTGGTTACGGTCACCGCGACTTCGCCAATGACAAGCTCTACCGAGCCCTCGATACGAAGTTCGCCGCGCAGGGGCTGGCCCCGGTGGAGGATGCCATTGGCGCTGCCCAGATCATGGATGCGCCAGATGCCGTCGTTGCCGCAGATCATCTCGGCATGTCGGCGTGAAACAGTGGAGTCATCGATGCGGATGTCGGCGTACGCTCCGCGCCCAATCACGGCAGACTCGCTGAAGCTGAATTGTTGGCCGGCGAGTGGGCCAGCAGTGATGGTCAGGCTCGGCATGATCGCGGCAGTGTCGCATGGCAGCCGTCGAAGTTGAATCCGCTTGCTGTCGGCAATCGCCTGCGTGCTCCTGTATTGCAGGCAACCATGCTGCCCATGGCACCGCCTGTAACTGCTCGGCAACTGCTCCTGCGTTGCGCTGCACAGGGATGTGCAAATGCCGCGAGCGCAGGACGCGCTGGAGCGGCCTCTCGACCGCTTGTTCCCGACGCGGTTCTCGACGGCT
>JBDTCQ010000251.1:0-6742 GCA_039923515.1 Dokdonella sp. | reverse complement strand
GCGCGCCTACGCCGTGACCAGTGGCGTACCACCGGTGACCAACATCATTGATCCGGACGTCGAAGGCAACGTCGTCGCTCGTGGCCTGGTCAGCTACAAGCACAAGTTCAACGAGTCCACAGCGTTCGAGAACACGACCCTGATGGAAGCCGGCTCCAACAATACCTACCTGCAGAATAACGCCGGTCTGTCCGTCAGCATGAGCGAACGGCTCGCGCTCAAGCTGGGCTACGAAGTCCGCCACAACTCCGACGTCACGCCGGACAAGAAGAAGACTGATCAACTCGTGACGACCAACCTGGTCTTCAAGTTCTGAGTCGATCCTGAAAGAAAGCTGCAAACCGAAAACGGACCCGCTGGGTCCGTTTTCATTTGTTCTGCCATGCGGGTGTTTCAATGCTTTTCGAGTTTGCCCAGAATCTCCGCCGCCCCCCGCTCCAGCAACAGCGACGCAACCTGATCACCCAGTTCAAGCCCCCGATCGCGACCCGAAATTTCGATCTCGGCACGAACCAGTTTTCCGTTTCCGGCATCACCCACCAGACCATACAGCACGAGACCGACTTCTGTTTCAACGCAATAGCCGGCAATTGGCACATTGCAGCTGCCGTGCAGACGTCGATTCATCGCCCGCTCGCATTCGACGCTTCGGCGCGTGTTGGCATCATCAAGCACGGCAACCAGGGCAGCCACGCGCTGATCGCCAGTGCGCTTTTCAATGGCGATGGCGCCTTGGGCGACTGCTGGCAGCCAATCCGGCGCAACCAGTCGCGAGCGGATGCGATCTCCAAGCCCGAGCCGCTCAAGACCGGCGCAGGCAAGAATGATCGCCTCATAGTTGCCCGCATCGAGCTTGGCCAGGCGCGTATTGACGTTGCCGCGCAGGTCGAGCAGCTCAAGATCCGGCCGCAATGCGCGCACCTGAGCCTGCCGACGTAGCGACGAAGTGCCAACCCGGGCGCCAACCGGTAACTCATCAAGACGCGCGTAGGCATTGCTGATGAAGGCATCCGCCGCATCGGCGCGCTCGAGCACGGCGCCGATGGCAAACCCCGGCTCCAGATCCATCGGCACATCTTTCAGCGAATGCACGGCAATGTCGGCGCGATCCTCGAGCATGGCCACCTCGAGCTCCTTGAGGAAGAGACCCTTGCCGCCAATCTCGGACAGCGGCCGATCCAGCACCTGGTCGCCGCGTGTTGTCATTGGCACGAGTTCAATCTCGATTCCGGGATGCGCGACGCGCAGGCGCGAAGCCACGTGTTCGGCCTGCCATAGCGCAAGTGCGCTCTGGCGAGTGGCAATGCGAAGTCGTTTCATAAAGTCCTTACCAGTTTGCGCAGCGCCGGCAGATTGCGTCGGCTTACCTCGAGTTCGGCGCCGATCCGCTCCAGTTTGGCCAGCACACGGCCATCGGTTGTCCGGCTCAGCCCGGCCAGCTTGTCAAGCGCCACCAGACAATTGCGATGGATGCGCACGAAGCGGTCACCGAACTCGATCTCCAGTGCTTTCAAGGGCTCTTCGATCAGAACTTCGCTGCCGCCATGATGGACCACCACATACTTGTCTTCGGCAAGCAGATAGTCGATATCACCGATTGGAACGAGGACGAGATTGCCGCGTACGCGGGCACACAGATGCGTGCGCTCGCGTGATGTAGAATCCACTTTTTCGATCTCGCGCAGGACATCACGATTGAACCGCCCTGCCCGCTCGACGGCGCTGCGCAGGCGCTCAAGCCGAATCGGCTTGAGCAGATAGTCGACCGCATTCGCATCGAATGCCGCCAGCGCATGTTCATCGTAGGCCGTGCAGAAGATGATCGCTGGCGCATGCTCGAAATATCCGAGGTGGCGTGCGGCCTCAAGCCCATCCATGCGCGGCATGCGGATATCAAGCAGGAGCAGATCGGGACGAAGTTTCTCGACTGCTTCGATCGCTTCACGGCCATCGACGGCTTCGCCAACCACCTCGACCGAACCGATTTGGCAAAGCAGGTCGATCATGCGCTCGCGCGCCAGCGCCTCATCGTCGGCGACGACGGCCCTCATCGTTGAATCTTCTCGGGAAGCCTTACCGTCACCGTGAATTCTCCGCGCGCAGGCTGCACGATCAGGGCCGCCTTGGTGCCGAAATGGTACTCGATGCGCGCACGCACATTGTCCAACGCATGCGCGTTGCGCGGTTGCGCCACGTCGTCGGGCAGCGGATTGTGCACGACGATCTCGATCATGCCGTCCTTGCGCGTTCCGCGCATCGTCAACGTGCCACCCTCCGGCATGCGCTGGATGCCGTGGTAGACCGCGTTCTCGACCAGTGGCTGCAGCAGCAGTGGCGGCATCGGCAAATCGCGTGGCAAAGCATCCAGATCAAGATCGAGCTTGAGCCGGTCACCCAGGCGCAAGGACTCGATGCGCAGGTAGTGACCGATCAGGTCGATCTCCTCGCCCAGCGTGCCAAGCATTTCGCGCGTGCCGAGCGCGGCGCGGAACAGATCGGAAAGATCCTCGACCGCACGCTCCGCATCGCCCGGACGCTTGCGGATCAGGCTGGCAATCGTGTTCATGCTGTTGAACAGGAAGTGCGGCCGGATACGCGCCTGCAAGGCATCGACCTGGGCTTTGGCCGCCGCGTTGACGCGCTCCTGCCAAAGCTCACGCACATACAGATAGCGCAGCAGGGCGGCAGCAATCAGCGCGCAAATCGCCGCGTTGCCGATCGAGAATCGCCAGATGGCACCGGGTGGGGCGGTCAGGCCGAAACCGAGCGCATTATCCATCGAGAAGACCACGGCGCTGCCCAGGGCAGTGGTCACCACCGCCAGAAACCAGGCAAAGAAGAAGCCCAGCCTCACCGGCAGGCGCTCGAGCGCTTCACGTGAGGAACACAGAACAACGGCGTTGAGCAGCGCCATCCACTGCACGAACACGCTGGCAATGCCAAGTTCGCTCAACCAGGATCGCGCCGCCCGATCAGGTGCCATGGCGATGACCAGAGCCACGATTTCGGCAACCACCATCAGCGCAAACAAGGTTGGCAGACTGCAGAACTGGGGCAACCAGCGGTGTTTGTCAGTCTCGCTCATGCCGACTCCAGCCGTGAATGCATGTGCATATGCTGCATCAATCCGCCGTGATCGCCACGATCCGCTGACCGATCCAGTTGCGCAAATCAGCAATTTCTTCGGCGCAGATCTGGTGGGCCATCGGGTAACTGCGCCATTCGATCGTGTAGCCCAGACCGCGCAGGAAATCGCGACCGAGCATACCCAGCACCTGCGGCACGACCGGATCGATGCTGCCATGGGCAATGAACAATGGAAGCCCGGCGTTCGCCGCCGAGCGCTCCTCGGCCAGTTGCTTTTCGAGCGGAAGATAGCCTGACAAGGCGATCACGCCGGCGATCCGGTGCGCATGTCGCAAGCCCGCGGACAAGACCATTGCCGCACCTTGGGAAAATCCGGCCAGAAAAATCCGTGACGCCGGGATGCCGCGTTCGACCTCACGTGCAATCAGGGCCTCGATGTCGGCGATCGACGAACGGATGCCCACCTCATCCTGCTTCTGGGCGATTTCCATGCCGGTGATGTCATACCAGGCGCGCATGCGCATGCCGCCGTTGACCGTCACCGGCCGCTGCGGCGCGTGCGGAAACACGAAGCGCATGGCCGGCCAATCCTTCGCCACCAGTTCCGGCACGATCGGGCCGAAATCGTGGCCATCGGCACCAAGGCCATGCAGCCAGATCACCGCGAAGCGTGGATCGGCACCGGTTTCGGTCTGTACGCAATCAAGCATGGCGAATCCCGTCTCGAAGGTGAGCCGCAGGCTGCCCGATTATCCGGCGCCTGCCAAGACTTTCGACGCATGGCAGCCATCGAGGCAACGGTTATCCTTGATGATCGCCTTCTCCTGGAGACTGTCCTCGATGTCCCGATTCGCCATCGCCGCCGTGTGCGCCTTGATATCACTCTTTGCCGCGCCCGCGCAGGCCATCACTCTCGACCAGACCATGGGCAATCCTGACTGGATCGGCCCGGCTGTCGAAGCGCCTTACTGGAGCGTCGATGGCCAGACTCTCTACTACTCGCTCAAGCAGAACGGCTCCAAAGTGCGCGCCCTGCATCGGATTGATCCGGAGAATGGCAAGGACACGATTGTCGATCCGGCCATGATGGCCAATGCCGATGGTCCGAGTGCCGTCTTCAGCGCGGATCGCCAGCGCGCGGCCTTCATCCGCAATGGCGATGTGTTCGTCCGCGAACTGGCCAATGGCACGCTGCGCCAGATCACGCGCTCGCAGGAAACCGAGACTTCGGTGCAATTCTCGGCGGACGATCGTGCCGTGCAGTTTCGTGTCGGCAACGACTGGTTCAGTCACGATCTTGCTGCCGGCGTCAACTCTCCAGCGGCGATTGTGCTGACTGAAAAGGATCCTGCCGACAAGAAGCCGGATGATCTCGGCGAACTGCAACTGCGCCTGTTCTCGACCTTGCGCGACATCAAGGCTGAGCGTGACGCCAAGAAAGCGAATGACGAGATTTTCCGCAAGGGTGATCCAACGCGCCCCCCCGCGCCGTTTTATCTCGGCGCCGAAGTCAAGATTGAAGGCAGCGCCTTGTCCCCCGATGCGCGCCACCTGCTGATCGTCACCCGCGACAAGGGTTTTGACGTGGGCAAGATCGCCAAGCTCCAGCATTACGTGACCGAATCGGGCTACGAGGAACAAGAGGACGAACGCACCCGCGTCGGACGCAACCTGCCCGCAGCGAATACCCTGTGGCTGCTCGATCTGGTCGGACATACCCAGCAGAAACTCGCATTCGCCGACCTTGCCGGCATTACTGGCGATCCGCTAGCGAAAATCCGCGAGGAGAATCGCAAGGCTGGCCTGATCAAGGACGAGCCGAAAAAAGACGACAAGAAGGCAGATGCGAACAATGAGCGCGGCGTCACCATTCCGGAGCTGATTTGGGCACACGACGGCAAGCAGGCGGCGATTCTGGTGCGCGCGATCGACAACAAGGATCGCTGGATCGCGACGGTCGATTTCGTCAAGAACCGCCTCGTCAGCCAGCATCGGCTCAGCGATCCGGCCTGGATCAATTGGTCGTTCAATGATTTCGGCTGGAGCCGCGACAGCCGCAGCCTGTGGTACCTGTCCGAGGAATCGGGTTACTCGCAGCTCTTCATCAAGCCACCCGGCGCCAACGCCAAGGCGCTGACCTCGGGGAAGTTCGAGATTTCTGATCCGCAACTGACCCTTGATGGACGCTGGTTCTATGTGCGCGGCAATGTCGAAGCGCCGTACTCATATGATGTCTATCGTGTCGCCAGCAGCGGCGGCAAGCTCGAGCGGATCAGCTCGGTCAAGGGCATGGATGGATTTGCGGTTTCCCCCGACGCCAGCCGCGTTGCACTTCAACAATCCTCGTCCTATGTGCCCGCCCAACTTGGCGTGGTTGTGGCGAATGGCGGCGACTCGAAGCAGCTCACCGACACGCGCACAGCTGAATACAAAGCGCTCGAATGGCCAGCACTCGATATCGTGCGTGTACCGTCATCGCATGTGAAGGAGCCCATCTACGCCAAGTTCTACAAGCCGGCCAATTTCGACCCGACCAAGAAGTACCCCGCCGTGTTGTTCGTGCACGGCGCCGGCTACCTGCAGAACACCGAGCTTTCCTACCCGAATTATTTCCGCGAGCAAATGTTTCACAATTTGCTGACCGCGAAAGGCTATGTCGTCCTCGATATGGACTACCGCGCCTCGGCCGGTTATGGCCGCGACTGGCGCACGGCGATCTATCGACAGATGGGCCACCCGGAACTCGAAGACCTGATCGACGGGGTCAACTGGCTGGTCGCCAATCACGCTGTCGACAGCAAGCGCGTTGGCCTCTACGGCGGATCTTACGGCGGCTTCATGTCGCTCATGGCCATGTTCCGCGCACCCGAGGTGTTCTCGGCCGGTGCCGCGTTGCGCCCGGTCACAGACTGGACCTCGTACAACCACGAGTACACGGCAAACATCCTCAACACGCCGCAGGATGATCCGCTGGCCTACCAGCGTTCCTCACCGATTGAATTCGCCGACGGCCTCAAAGGCGGCCTGCTGATCGCCCACGGCATGATCGACGACAACGTGCTGTTCCAGGATTCGGTGCGCCTCTATCAACGCCTGATCGAACTGCGCAAGGATGATTTCGAACTGTCCGGCTATCCGCTGGAGCGCCACGGCTTTGTCCATCCCGATTCCTGGTATGACGAATACCGACGCATCCTCAAACTGTTCGAAACCCATCTGAAATAGCGCGCACTTCCGATATCTCCATTGCATAAACAAGGAACCCCGCCACAGCGGGGTTTTTTGTGCGTTAAAACCACGGCTGTCTCGCGCGCTCACTAACCGGCCGACTTGACGTCCCGGTGGACGGCATCGGGAAGCAGGTTCGAGTCAGCCCGGCGCGAACCTTGCAAGGCTTCCAGCGTCAAACAAACCTCGACCCGATCAGATCGAACCGCCTGCCCGCGAGCACGATTTGTCATAAAAACGACGGCTTGGACACGTATTCTTGCCATCAAGCCTGATGAAACTGTGACCGTGTTCAGGATTGATTGGCGCGATGACGGTCAGAATGTTAACGCGTCGTTATTCCAGCATCTCTAATTTTTTGCTAGGATTGACTTGAGGTTGATCAGATAACCTCTTGCTGGTATTAAAAAATGTCTAACCAAATCTT
>JBDTCQ010000250.1:0-5580 GCA_039923515.1 Dokdonella sp. | reverse complement strand
AAGCTTGTGGAGAAACGGGTTTCGTCTGGTCGCGAGGCTCTGTTGGCGCGGATAACTGCGATGGCGCGGTCTGCATCCATTGGGCTCAAGATGGCATAGTGCATCACATGATCCCTATCCATGGAATCGATCATCTGGTCCTGCGCATTCGCGATGTCGAGGCGATGCTGGATTTCTATTGCGGGGCACTCGGCTGTTCGGTCGAACGCCGGAACGACGGCATCGGCCTGATCCAGTTGCGCGCTGGACAGAGCCTGATCGACCTTGTCCCGATGGATGGAAAGCTTGGCCGCGAGGGCGGTGGCGCGCCAGACGCCAATGCGCGCAATCTCGATCACTTCTGCCTGCGCGTTGACCCATTCGACGAATCCGGAATCCGCAGGCACCTTGCGGGCTTCGGCATCGAGGCAGGTAGCGTGCAGCCGCGCTATGGTGCCGAGGGTGAAGGCCCATCGATCTACATCAATGACCCGGAGGGCAATGTGGTCGAGTTGAAGGGGCCTCCGGCTGTCTGAGTGGTCCTGTTTCCATGGCGTGAGCACTCCGCCGTATCATCCGCCTCTTTACCACGGCGCGGATTTCCGATGAAAGCTATCTGGAACGACCAGATCCTGGCCCAAAGTGATGACACGGTTGTCGTCGAAAACAACCACTATTTCCCGGCAGCCTCATTGCGCAGCGAGTATTTTTCGCCGAGCGACACGCGCACGCACTGTGCGTGGAAGGGTGAGGCCCACTACTACACGATCAGCGTGGATGGTCGGCAGAACAAGGATGCCGCCTGGTTTTATCCCGCTCCGAAAGAGGCGGCGAAGCAAATCAGCGGTCGTGTCGCATTCTGGAAAGGCGTCACCGTGGTTGCCTGATGGCAAGGCATGACGCGGAAGGCCCGGACAACTCCATGAGAAGGAGAGAAACGTATTGGAAACCATGAATCTGGCCCAGGCCCCGGCGGACACCCATCGAACGGTGTCGATCAACAACGCGATGGTGACCACAGCGCTGGAACTGCCCGGTTACCGGGTTGTGCGCAGTCTTGGCGTGGTGCGCGGCCTGAGCGTGCGCTCACGCTCGGTCGTCGGCAATTTCATCGGCGGCCTGCATGCGATGTTCGGTGGCAACATCACGATCTATACGAACCTCTGCGAACAGACCCGAACCGAAACCTACCAGTTGATGATGCGTCACGCGCGCACGCTCGGCGCCAACGCAGTCATCGGCATGCGCTATGACGCGACTGAAATCATGCCCAGCCTGTCCGAAGTGCTTTGCTATGGCACGGCCGTGGTGGTCGAACCCGCCTAGCCTGAGCTATCGGCCGCATGGACGGAGCTGTGGCCTGCGTCGCGCATTGCGCCAAGCGGGCCTGCGATGATCGTCATCCGCCAGGCCAACGGAACCGCCAATATGCAGATCTCCACGCGAGTCACCGTGATTGTGCTGATGCTGGCGGCATTGTTGGTCAGCGCAGTGGACGCCCGCGCCGCAATCACGATCGACCTGTCCTACGTCAACCAATCCTCGGTCGAATACCAGCGTTTCAAGAACTGGGTTGATCAGGCCGTGGCAGGCAATCCGGGCTATGCGTTTTCGGCCACCGACGCGGTGACCATGTACCGTCTGACCGGACAGCCGACGTATGCGAATCTCGCCATCAGCATGGTCGAGGCCCAAGTCGCCAATGCCGAAGCGAAGATCGCTTTGGGGCAACGCCCCGAGGTAGCCGGCGATTCGTATCTCGATGCGGGGCCGCTGATCGGTGACCTCGCCCTGACCCTGGACTGGTGTTCTGCATTGATTCCGCAAGGGCAGAGCAATCGCTGGTCGGCCTATGCCGAACAGGCGGTGTGGAATATCTGGCATCCGGCCCAGGCTCAATGGGGCGGCAACGCTTTTCCGTGGTCGGGCTGGTCGATCAGTGATCCGGCGAATAACTACTATTACAGTTTTCTGCAGGCGACGATGTACTGGGCGCTGGCGACCAACAACAGCACCTGGATTCAATTGCTGCAGAACAACAAGCTGCCCGCATTGACTGTCTACTTCGCGAGCATTGCCGGCGGTGGCAGCGAAGAAGGCACGGCCTACGGTCTCTCGCATCGCAGCGTATTCTCGCTGTACCGGGTCTGGCGTGACTCGACCGGGACCGATCTGGCCAGCCTGAATCGGCATCTCGATGCGAGCATTTCCTGGTGGATCCATGCGACCGTGCCGACCCTTGATCGGGTCGCACCGATCGGTGACCAGGCGCGCGTCTCGGTTCCGGTCATCTACGACTACCACCGCGATCTCATGCTCGAGGCGCGCATCATGTCGACCGACGCGGTCGCACGCGACGATGCCGCCTGGTGGCTGCACTCGATTTCCGACCAGACCATGGAAAGCGGCTTCAACTACCGGCACAACCTGCTGCCGAATGGAACCGGCGGCACACCGCCGGCCTCGCTGACCTATTACGCCAGCGGAACCGGCCAACTCTTCACGCGGACCGGTTGGGATTCCGGCGCAATGTGGCTGCAGTTCTCGGCCGGGCCCTATGTGCAGAGTCACGCCCATCAGAACCAGGGCTCGTTCACCTTGTTCGAGGGCGACTGGCTCGCCGCCACCGAGAACATGTGGACACACAGCGGCATCCAGCAGGTGACCAATGTGCACAATCTGGTTCGCTTTGTTCACAACGGAACGACCGTACCGCAGCATGTGGACACTACATCGAGCATGAGTGTGACACCCGCTGTCGGCGGTGAGGTGCATGTGGTTGCCAATCTGACCCCGGCCTATGCCGGCGATGCCGCCGTGCAATCCTGGCAACGCACGCTCGATTTCGCCCATCGAACCCTGAGCGTGCACGACCAGTTCAGCCTGGGCGCCAATACCAGCGCCATCTTCCAGATCAATGTGCCGGTGCAGCCCGTCATCGTCGGCCACACGGCTACGGCCGGCAACCTTCGCGTTCGTGTGATCAGCCCGGCCAATGCGACCTTGAGCGCCTTGGACTGGACCACGCAGTCCGTGCCGGGCGATGAAACCTACTACTCGGGCTGGCGCATCGACGTCAGCGGCGGAACCAGTGAGTATCTCGTCGAACTGAGCGGTAGCGACCTGATCTTTGCGCACGGCTTCGAGTAGCCGGCGTCCACGTGTATCAAATGTGCAGCGGCGACTGCTCGTGCAGGGCGTCGCGTTGCGCGCCGATTACGCGCACGGCGTACTGGTAGCCGGATTCGACCGAGCGTTCGTAGGAGTTCCAGTCGAGCAGGCCGATATCGCGCACCGGGGGTTCCAGCAGCAGGCTGACCAGCTTGCGGCGTTCGGCACTGGCCAACTCGGCATTGACCATGCCCGAGCGGATCAGGATGTCGAAGATGCCGGGGCGTACGCCGCGGGTGAAATCGTAAACGAGTTTCCAGAACGGCGGAGTCGCATATTCCTCGATCTGCGTGCGCAGCGAATCATCGGCACCGATGTCGACCGCCGCCATGGCACCCGGCTGCAGCGCATGCATGACGTCGGTCGGCAAATTGTTGATGACCGCGCCATCCACATAAACCTCGCCATGATGGCAAACCGGTGGCAGCACCCCGGGGATTGCACAGGAGGCGCGCAACCACAGCCACAGCGGACCTTCCCGATGGGTATCGAGCTGGCCGCTGCTGAGGTTCGACGAACAACAGAAAAACGGCAGCGGCAAATCAGTGATGTCGCGCGAACCGAACTGCTCGCGAAGCAGACGTGAAACCCGCTTGCCGCGGGTCAGCGCCACCAGCGGCAAGGTGTAGTCGCCGAGCGGGCGGCTGGTGACAAAGCTGTAACGGTAGTTGTCGAACATCTCCTGATCTGACCATTCAAGCGCCACGCCCGCGCCGATGATTGCGCCGATGCTGGTGCCGCCGACGCAATCAATCTCGAGCCCGGCCTCGCGCAGGGCACGGATGATGCCGATCTGGGTGAAGCCACGCGCTCCGCCGCCCGACAGCACCAGACTCAGGCTGCGACCGGTCAGCAGGCGCGCCACACGGCGCACATCATGCGCATCGCGGACATGGTGGTGGCGGATGCCGGGGGTCTTCTCCAGCCAGCGTCGCGCCGCGCCGTCGATCAGATGACCCGGATGCAGCAGGATCAGGTGACGCGGGCGCGACAACGCGGCTGACGCATTCGAGCAAGCGCTCGCTGGCCACTCGCCTGGGGTCTCATCGGCATTCGCCAGCAGCAGCAGGCAGTCCGCCTGGCGCACACACAGGGCCTGCCAGTCGTCATCGGCATCGGCCACATAGATGACGAAACGCGTACGCGTTTCGATCTCGTTGAACCAGTTGCTGAGATGACCATGCCCTTGTTTCTTGTCGATCATCGCGCAGCTGCCAAACGCGCCGAGCATGCGTACGAGCTCTTCGGCGAAAGCATGCACGTCGACGCCGGCATTGTGGCGCAGCACGCCAAAGGTCCGTGGCGCGCTCATCGAGGCGTTTTCATCGCGTGAGGACAGGCGGCGCACAGCCAGTCGTGCCATCGCCAGCATTGCGCGCGGATGATGATTGACGAGTTTGTCGAAATCGTGACGCGACAGGCGCAGCAACTCCGAATCACGCAGCGCACGAATGCTCGCATTGCGCGGCATGTCGACCATCATGCCCACTTCGCCCACCGTTTCGCCGGCGGCGACCACGCCGACCAGTTGCGCGTTGCCATTCGCGTCATCGCGGAACGCACCGACGCTGCCACTCTTGAGCACGTAGAGCGCATCGCTGACATCGCCCTCTTCAAACAGCGACGAGCCGCCCGGCAGCGCAAACAACTGCAACTCCTCGCCGAGTTCGGCCAGGGCCGCATCATCGAGTTGGCGAAAGAGCGGCAGGGCCCGCAGGATATCAAGGGTCTGGCGGGCGTCCTCGCTGTTCATCGAATCCTGTCGCGGTCGTGGGTTACGCTTGATTTTGCGCCATCCGCGCTCCAAGTTCACCGGTTCGCGCCTGATCGTGATCGCACACCCATGGAAACCCGCATGACCAATCCGCTACTCGAAACCACTGACCTGCCACGCTTCTCGGCCATCCGCCCGGAGCATGTCGAACCCGCGATCGACGCGATCCTGGCCGATTACCAGACCGGCATCGACGCCTTGCTCGCCTCGACGGCGCCACGCAATTTCGACAATGTCATCGGTGTCGGCGAGCAGCTCGATGATCGCCTCTCGCGCGCCTGGGCGCCGGTGGGCCATTTGCACGGGGTCGCTGATTCCGAAGCATTGCGCGAGGCCTATGCCAATGCGCAGGAAAAAATCGTCGTCTTCAGCAGCGCGCTTGGCCAGAACCGCGCGCTGTATGCCGCGGTCAAGGCCGTGCGTGAATCGGTTGCCTTCGATCAATTGCCGCTGGCCGCGCGAACCGTCGTTGACCACGAACTGCGCGATTTCGTCCTCGCCGGTGTCGCCCTTGAGGAGCCGGCACGCTCGCGCTACCGCGAAATCTCCAGCGAACTGGCCAAGTTGTCTACTGAGTTCGAGGAAGCCGTGCTCGATGCCACCGATGCCTGGAGCGAGCACATCATCGACGAGGCCGGAATCGCCGGCATTCCGGA
>JBDTCQ010000249.1:0-3996 GCA_039923515.1 Dokdonella sp. | reverse complement strand
ATCGCCTCGGCAATTTCGAGGAATCGGTGAAATTGTTGCGCAAGGCCTATGCGAAGCAGCCGGACAGCGAGGTTGCGGCGCATCTCGGTGAAGTCCTTTGGGTCAGCGGCGATCGTGACGAGGCTCGCCAGATCTGGGAGCAGGGCCGCAAGAAGGATGCCGACAACAAGGTGCTGATCGAAACCATGAAGCGCTTGGCATCGTGACCCGATCGGTTCGCAACGGAACGCTGATCCGCGCCGCTTCGTTTGCCCTGCTCACCGCGCTGCTGGCTTCTTGCGCCGCACCGCGCTTGCGCCCGGATGCTTCGCGCATGAGCGCACTGGAGCAGCGTGAGCACATGCTGCTCGCAAATCGGAACTGGAGTCTGCAGGGACGCATGGCCATTTCCGGTCCCAAAGACTCGGGCAGTGGTTCGCTCGACTGGACCCAGCATGACGAGACATTCCGGTTTGCACTGAGTGCGCCGGTCAGCGGCAAGACCTGGACCTTGAGCGGCGACAATCAACATGCGGAACTGACCGGTTTGCGCGCGCAAACGCTGGTTGGCGCAAACGCCGCAGAGATTCTCGGTCGGGAACTCGGCTGGAAAGTGCCAATAGCGGAACTGACGTATTGGGTGCGCGGAATTCGTGCGCCGGGCAAGGCGGAGGTCGTTTTTTCGGCAGATGGCTTGCCGGCCGAAATCCGCCAGGCTGGATGGACGATCGAGTTTCGTGATTTCGAAAATACGCATCCGACGGTTTTGCCGCGCCGGATTTTCGCCAGTAATGGCGAATACAAGGTGCGCCTGGTCATCCAGCACTGGGGCGCGCCGTGAGCGATGAGCCGGTCGATGCGGCTTGGAGTTCCTGGCCGGCCCCGGCGAAACTGAATCTGTTCCTGCATATCACCGGGCGCCGGTCTGATGGTTACCACACCCTGCAGACGTTATTTCAATTGCTCGACTGGGGCGACACCGTGCATTGCCGTCTTCGCGCAGATGGACTGATACGCCGGCTTGGCGGCCACCCGGATGTCGCCGAGGCGGATGACCTTGTCGTTCGTGCGGCAACGCTGCTGAAATTGGCAACCGGCTCGCCAGACGGGGTGGATCTGCGCATCGACAAGCGGATTCCGGTGGGTGGTGGCATGGGCGGAGGCAGTTCGGATGCGGCATCCACCCTGGTTGCACTCAATCAGCTGTGGAACTGCGGTTTGAGCCTCGTCACGCTAGCCAGGCTGGGTCTCGAGCTGGGCGCCGACGTGCCAGTTTTCATTCACGGGCGCAGTGCGTTTGCCGAAGGCATCGGCGAACAGCTTGTGCCAATCGAGGTTCCCGAGCGCAGTTACGTCATCGTCGATCCGGGCGTCGCTGTATCCACGGCAGCGTTATTTCAGGCGCCTGAATTGACACGCGATAGCGCACCCGTGACAATTGCGGGCTTGATTTGCGGGACAAAGACCGAAAACGTTTTCGAAGCGGTCGTTCGGACGCGCTACGCGGTCGTCGCCAAGGCGCTGGATTGGCTCTCTGCGTTCGGTGACGCGCGCTTGACCGGCACCGGAGGTGTCGTTTTCGTCGCGGTGGATGCGGACAAGGCAGCAGCCATTGCGGGTGCATGTCCGCCCGGAATGCGTGCCTGGATCGCACACGGTATCAATGTTTCACCTTTGCTGGCGCAGCATTGCGACGGCGCCGGTTGAATGGCACGAAGCGGATCGGCCCGGGTTTTTTGCGGTTGTTCCAGGGGAATCACGGTTTTGTTGGTGGGGCGTCGCCAAGCGGTAAGGCACCAGGTTTTGATCCTGGCATACGCAGGTTCGAATCCTGCCGCCCCAGCCACGACCCGGGTTTCCGGGAGCGGCATTCGATCCACGCTGCCGTGCAGGCAGCCACAGTCAGTTGCACGGAGTGGCGCAATGAGCACGTCAGCGAATTCATCCAGCATCCTCGTGTTCAGTGGCAACGCCAACCGCGCACTGACGCAGGCGATCTGCGGCCAGCTCGGTGTGCCCCTCGGCAAAGCCCAGGTCGGACGCTTCAGCGATGGCGAGGTGCAAGCCGAAATCGAGGAAAATGTGCGCCGCCAGGAAGTCTTCGTCGTGCAGCCGACGTGCGCGCCGACCGCCGACAATTTCATGGAATTGCTGGTTCTGGTCGATGCGCTCAAGCGCGCTTCGGCGGCCAGCGTGACCGCGGTGCTGCCGTATTTCGGCTATGCACGCCAGGATCGGCGCCCGCGCTCTGCGCGTGTCGCGATAACGGCCAAGGTCGCCGCGAAAATGATTGGTGCGGTGGGTACGGATCGGGTCTTGACGGTTGATCTGCATGCCGACCAGATCCAGGGTTTCTTTGATATTCCGCTCGACAACGTCTATGCCTCGCCGGTGCTGCTGGCCGACATCTGGCGCTATTACGCCCGGGAAGACCTGATCGTGGTCAGCCCGGACGTGGGCGGCGTGGTTCGCGCCCGCGCGATTGCCAAGCGCCTTGATGATGCCGATCTGGCCATCATCGACAAGCGCCGGCCGCGACCGAACGAGGCGACCGTGATGAACATCATCGGTGAGGTCAAGGACAAGGTTTGCGTACTGGTTGATGACATCGTCGATACCGCGGGAACCCTGTGCGCGGCAGCGGCGGCATTGAAGCGCCAAGGGGCGCGCAAGGTCGTCGCCTATTGCACGCACGCAGTGCTTTCCGGGCCGGCGATCAAGAATCTGGAAGGTTCCCAGCTTGATGAGCTGGTAGTGACCGACACGATCCCGTTGTCGGAAGAAGCGCGTGCCTGCAAGAACATCCGCCAGCTTTCGGTCGCCGAGCTGCTGGCAGAAACGATCCGCCGCATCGCCTTTGGCGAGTCGGTGAGTTCGTTGTATGTGGACTAGGAGCGGGGATTCGAAATTCGGGGTTGGGGATTCGTAACAGCCGAGCGCTGCTTTGCCGAATCCCGAATTTCGAATCCCGGTTCCAAACAACTCTCCTGGTCGCGGGGGAGTTTTTCATTCGCCGCGAGGCGGATCATCTGAAGAAAAGGCAACAAAAAAATGGCAAAGATACATGAAATTTCGGTAGCGCTGCGCAAGGACGAGGGGAAGGGTGCGAGCCGCCGCCTGCGTCGTGCGGGCAGCGTGCCGGCCATCGTCTACGGTGGCGGAGAACTTGCTCCGGTCAGCATTCAGGCCGCGCACAAAGATATCTACATGGCGTCTCAGAACGAGTGGTTCTACTCCTCGATTCTCGATCTGAGCCTGGATGGCGACGTGCAGAAGGTGTTGTTGCGTGACATGCAGCGCCATCCGTTCAAGCAGCAGATCCTGCATCTGGATTTTTTGCGGGTCAACGAGAACGAGGTGATCCGCGTGCGCGTGCCGCTGCACTTCCTGAATCAGGAATCCTCACCGGCCGGAAAGACCGGTGGTGCGATCATCATGCACGAGATCACCGAAGTGGAAATCTCGTGCTTGCCGAAGGATCTGCCCGAGAACATAGAAGTCGATCTGTCCGAACTGAAGGTGGACGACATCATCCACCTGTCGGCCCTGAAACTTCCTAAGGGTACCGAACTTGCCGACCTCAATATCGGCAAGGAGCATGACATTGCTGTCGTCATCGCCAAGCTGGGCCGCGCGGAACCCGAGCCGGTCGAAGGTGCTGTAGTCGAAGCTGCTGCAGGCGAAAAGAAGGAAGAGGGCGCCAAGTAAGTCGTCGTCTTCGGATTGCTGGACGCAGGGAGCAAACGGATTCCAATGAGCTGTCTGCGCTTGATTGTCGGCCTCGGTAATCCCGGGGCCGAACATCTCAGAACCCGGCACAATGTTGGGTTCTGGTTTGTCGACGCACTGGCTGATCGCGAGCGGGTGCGATTCGGCATCGAGTCCAAGTTGCATGCCGAGACGGCCAAGTGTCTGGTCGCGGGCGAGGCGCTGTGGCTGCAGAAGCCGATCACGTTCATGAACAAGAGCGGCATCGCGGTGACTTCGGCGTTGCGCTACTACAAGATCGAGCCGGAG